>NZ_WXWP01000235.1:8314-17137 GCF_009904765.1 Vibrio sp. V39_P1S14PM300 | reverse complement strand
GACAGTAGAAGGGAGGGAGAGATGTGTATAAAGACAGGAATATAAGAGGCAATTATGCTCCAGTTAACTATTCAGGATATCACGCTTAATCAATCGCATTCCTCAAAGCAGGATGCGATCCGCGCGATTGCACAGCAACTCTCAGATAAGGGGTTGGTGGCCGACGGGTACGTTGAAGGTATGCTCAACCGCGAAGCGCAAAATTCAACCTTTCTTGGAAATGGAATCGCGATCCCACATGGCACAACAGACACTCGCGATATGGTTAATCATACTGGCGTTGCCATCCAACACTTTCCTCACGGCGTTGACTGGGGCGACGGTAATACGGCATATATCGCGATTGGTATCGCTGCAAAATCTGATGAACATCTGGGCATCCTGAAACAACTGACGAAAGTGCTTTCCGCAGACGGTGTTGAAGAACGCTTAAAAAATGCCGGCAGTGCCAATGACATTATTGCACTGCTGAACGGTGAAGTTCAGCTTGAAGCTGATTTTGACGCATCCTTGATCCAACTCTCCTTCCCTGCCAGTGATATGGTGCAAATGACGGCGGTAGCGGGAGGCCTGTTAAAAAATACTGGATGTGCAGACAATGAATTTGTCGCTGAACTCGTGACCAAGTCCCCCACTCATCTTGGACAAGGACTGTGGTTAACCAGTTCAAACAAAGCGGTCAAACGTACCGGTATGTCACTGGTTACCACAGCAAATCATTGTGAATATGAAGGTGCACCTGTAAAAGGCTTAATCGCTTTTGCTGCATGCAACGCTGCACACCAGAAACAACTCGACATTCTCGGCCAACTGGTCTTTGAAGGTCGACAAGATTCGATTCTGAGCGCATCCGCCGATCAACTGCTTACTCTATTTAGCGGAGAAGAGGAAGCAGCATCAAATGACACGCAAGAAGCCTCTTTCGGTAACACGGCGATCTTCAAAATTCGCAACTCGCATGGTCTACACGCCCGTCCGGGAGCGATGCTCGTCGCCGAAGCGAAAAAATTCGAATCAACCATCAAGGTGGCCAATTTGGATGGTGATGCCAAACCGGTGAATGCCAAGAGCCTGATGAAAGTTATCGCCATGGGCGTGAAACACGGACATCAGTTACAGTTCACCGCCGAGGGACCAGACGCTCAGCAGGCGCTGACCGCCATTGGCACAGCGATAGAATCAGGTTTGGGTGAAGGTTGAGGTGCTGAGTATGGTCAATAAAGTCGTCACGATAACGTTAAATCCGGCCTTAGATTTAACCGGAAGCCTCGACACGCTGAATCCCGGCTCGGTAAGCCTGGTCAGTCATAGCGATCTGCATGCGGCAGGCAAAGGTGTGAATGTCGCTAAAGTCTTATCTGACCTGGGCGCACAAGTTACCGTCACCGGTTTTCTCGGCCGGGATAACCAAGAAATGTTCTGCCAATTGTTTGCTCAAATGGGCGCAAATGATCGCTTTGTGCGGGTTGAAGGCTCGACTCGTATCAACGTCAAATTAGTTGAACACAACGGTTCGGTCAGCGACATCAACTTTCCCGGCGTGACGGTCACCGAATCCGCGATGGCTGAATTTGAACGCACCCTGCTTGCGCTTTGCGAAGATCATGAGTTCTTTGTGCTCGCCGGCAGTTTGCCTAAAGGAGTGAGCCCCGAGCAGTGCGCCCGTTGGATAAAACTCTTACACAGCAAAGGCAAAAAAGTTTTATTCGACTCAAGCCGTGCTGCCTTAAGTGCGGGCTTGGACGCTCACCCATGGCTGATTAAACCAAATGATGAAGAGCTGTCAGACTTTGTTGGCCGAACACTGAATTCTGCAGAGGAGTGTCAGTCGGCGGCAATGACACTCTCCGAGAAAGGCATCGACAATATCGTGGTCTCCATGGGAGCTGATGGCGTCATGTGGCTCAATCAAAATGAGTGGTTACGCGCACAGCCTCCTCGCATGCAAGTCGTTAGCACTGTGGGTGCCGGAGATACCTTAGTTGCCGGGCTTTGCTGGGGCCATATGCAGAACCTGCCGAAAACCGAATTACTGTCGTTCGCAACGGCTTTATCTGCCCTCGCCGTTAGCCAGATAGGTGTTGGTGTGGACGACATCCAAGAAGTTCAATCCCTACAAAAACAAGTAAAAGTACAACCGCTTTCTCCAGTAGAAAGCTAAAGGACAAAGGTCGATATTATGAATATAGCGATTATCACAGCCTGCCCTAGCGGCGTGGCCAACAGCATTATTGCTGCCGGTCTGCTGGACAAAGCAGCGAAAGCGCTGGAGTGGAATGCTTCGATCGAATGCCAGTCGTCGGTACTCGATTCTCAGCCAATAAACTCAGAAAAAATCAACGATGCAGACGTGATTGTGATTGCAGCGAATACGCCAGTCGATGACACGCGTTTTGTCGGCAAGAAAGTCTACCGTGCTGACATCAGTGCATGCACTCATGACCCAAAAACGTTTCTACAAACAGCAGCGGCCAAAGCGGAATTACTCACGACTGCAACCACCACTATTTCGCCAGCTCAGGTTGATTCATCAGCCAGCAAAAAAATCGTGGCGATCACTGCTTGCCCAACAGGCGTGGCTCACACATTTATGGCGGCGGAAGCACTGGAGGAAGAAGCCACTCGTCGAGGGTATCAAATCAAAGTAGAAACCCGAGGTTCTGTTGGCGCGAAAAATCAGTTAACCGAAGAAGACATCGCTCAGGCTGATCTGGTCATCATTGCCGCTGACATTGAAGTGCCACTTGATCGTTTCTCTGGTAAATCTATGTATAAAACCAGTACCGGTTTGGCACTGAAGAAAACCGAACAAGAACTCGACAAGGCCTTCAATGAAGCCACAGTTTATCACCACAGTGCTGGCACGAGCACAGGCAGTGGTGTTACTGAAGAGAAAAAAGGCGTGTATAAACACCTGATGACAGGGGTTTCACATATGCTGCCTGTCGTGGTTGCGGGTGGTCTGATCATTGCCCTTTCGTTTGTGTTTGGTATTGAAGCCTTCAAAGAAGAAGGGACACTGGCGGCGGCGCTAATGAGCATTGGCGGTGGTTCAGCGTTTGCTCTGATGATCCCGGTACTTGCAGGGTATATTGCGTTTTCTATCGCCGACCGTCCGGGTCTGGCACCTGGCCTTATTGGCGGAATATTAGCTAGCTCGACCGGCGCAGGCTTTTTGGGCGGTATTGCCGCAGGCTTCATCGCGGGTTATTCAGCTAAATTTATCGCAGATAATGTCAAGCTACCTCAATCGATGGAAGCCCTTAAGCCTATTCTGATCATTCCGTTCATTGCGAGCTTGTTCACCGGCCTTGTCATGATTTACGTGGTGGGTGGTCCAGTGTCTGGCATCATGGCTGCAATGACAGAGTTCCTAAACAACATGGGCTCAGCGAATGCGGTGCTGTTGGGTGTTATTCTGGGCGCAATGATGTGCTTTGACCTGGGCGGTCCAGTTAACAAAGCTGCATACACATTTGGGGTCGGCTTGCTGGCCTCTCAGACTTATGCACCAATGGCGGCGATTATGGCGGCCGGTATGGTTCCGGCACTGGGCATGGGGCTGGCGACCTTCCTGGCCAAAGATAAATTTGAAGCGGGCGAACGTGAGGCAGGTAAAGCGTCCTTTGTTCTGGGGCTGTGCTTTATCTCCGAAGGTGCGATTCCATTTGCAGCAAAAGACCCTATGCGAGTCATTCCAGCCTGTATGGCAGGTGGCGCACTGACTGGTGCTCTATCTATGTTGTTTGGCGCGAAACTAATGGCACCTCACGGTGGTCTGTTTGTGCTGTTAATCCCAAATGCGATAACACCGGTACTGATGTATTTGGTTGCGATCGCTGCCGGTACACTGGTTACTGGCTTTGGCTATGCATTTATGAAAAATCGCAGTGGCAGCAAAGCCAACAAACCTGCCGAAGCGTAAATTTGCCTACCCCCGACTATTCAGGCATTCAGCACCTCCTTTCCGGAGGTGCTTTTTTATCTAACTCTTCTGTAGGCAACTACACTGTGGGAGTAAACCGTTATCACACAGCAGATATTTTCCGCCAGGTCGTGCCGCGCCAATAGAGTGCAATTGCCACATGACCGTTCACGCATTTGGTGCAATGAGGTAAAGCACGTCAAGTATATTCATGATTTTTAAAGCGTACTTGGATTGGCTTAAATCTTGTAGCGGGTACCAAAAAGGAAAATACATTGCACTGTTTCAGGGAGAACCAAGATGCAAGATACTCTTACCGTTGTACTCGCCGGAGGAATGGGATCACGACTCAGCCCTCTCACGGATGACCGCGCCAAGCCTGCCGTCCCCTTCGGAGGGAAATACCGCATCATTGATTTTACGTTAACCAACTGTCTTCATTCCGGCCTACGACGTATTCTTGTCCTAACTCAATATAAGTCGCACTCACTACAAAAGCACTTGCGTGACGGCTGGTCTATTTTTAACCCAGAGCTGGGCGAATTTATTACTGTAGTGCCCCCACAGATGCGTAAAGGTGGCAAATGGTACGAAGGAACGGCTGACGCGATCTACCATAACCTGTGGTTGCTCAGTCGCAGCGACGCTGAGTACGTAGTTGTGTTATCTGGAGACCATATCTATCGCATGGACTATGCCGCCATGCTACAAGAACACAAAGAAACGGGTGCCGAGTTGACCGTTGCGTGCATGGACGTTTCGGTAGATGAAGCCAGTGCGTTTGGCGTTATGGCGGTTGATGACTCGCATCGTGTCACCTCATTCGTCGAAAAGCCAGACAATCCCCCTTCAATGCCAAATAACCCCACCCGTAGTCTGGTATCAATGGGTATCTATATTTTTAATATGAGTACATTGCAGGCAGCACTGGAAGAAGACGCCCATCTAGAGGATTCGAGTCACGACTTTGGCAAGGATATCATTCCAAAACTGATCGGTCAGCAAGGCGTCTACGCTTACCAGTTCGGCCGGGATAAGGGACGAGTCGCCGCAGATAAATACTGGCGCGACGTGGGAACCATTGACTCCTTCTATGAAGCTAATATGGACTTGCTCGAGCCCGTTCCTCCGATGAATCTCTACCAACCCAACTGGGCAATACGAACTTATGAACCTCAGCTACCGCCTGCCCGAACGGTCTCCTCAGGTTCGGGGAATGAAGGAATATTCATTAACTCCATGATTTCTAACGGGGTCGTTAATTCTGGAGGTTCTGTTCAGCACTCGATCATTTCATCGAATGTTAAGATCAATGATGGCGCTACAGTCGTGGACAGTATTTTATTTGACGATGTCGAAGTCGGCGCAGGTTGCCAGTTGGTCAACTGCATTATAGACAAGCACGTGAAGATCCCGCCCGAGACTCAGATAGGTTTAAACCGCCTGGAAGATGCGCAGCGGTTCCATATCTCAGAAAAAGGAATTGTTGTGGTTCCGGAGAGCTATCAATTCTCTTGAAAAAGAGTGGTAGAGCGAATCTTGCGTATCAATAAAAGAGCCACCGTTTGGTGGCTCTTTTTTACTTCGGATTAAGGACAAGCCACTTCGTCCCAGAACCAGTTTGACTGGGTTGGTGTATCCCATGTTCCAGGATTGTTTTTCGCGACAAAACATTTGCTGTTGTACGTCACGGTATCGCCGTTGCTAACTTGAGTGACACCCGGCTCCCACTGAATTACCGTACCACTTCCGGTGTCACCGCCACCGTTATCTCCGCCATTGTTGCCACTGGAAAGATCGGCCAGTGGTAAGTCAGGTTGTTCAAACTTGAAGGCGTAATCCACGCCGTTGATCTTCACGCTGTAGTTCGCAGGGCCAGAGATTGGCAGGTAGTACACCATATCCAGTTCATACGTTCCTCCAGCCGGTAGTTCCTTCCATGATGGCAGTGAGAACGCAACACGGTGCATCGTACCATCTAAGCCACCAATATTGTTACCACGGCTATGGCCTGATGCAATCACCTGTAGGCCGCCTCCCGACTGATCTTTTGCGTTGTCCGGTGTCGATACAGGAATATCAAACTGGAACTCTGTGCCACCAGGGATGGATTGTCCGGTGTTGTTGGTAAACGTGATCTTCGGATTAATTGGGTAGTTTTGATCACCCACTTTGAACCCGCCAACAGACACTGCAATATCCACTGCTTCTGTAGCAATAGCACCCGTGGCAACTTTATTTCCGTAAGGTGTCGCCGATTTGAACTTATCGTAGATAGCCTTGGTCATGGTGTTACCCATGTGATACTCACCATTGCCGGTTGCACAAGCCTGCTCCGTTTCATCAACACTGGTGCGATTTCCATTGGCATCCAGAACATAGCAGTTGTAGTCACCCGCCAGCTCCCAGAACATGATACCGCCAATTTCCTGGTCAATAACGTAGTCAGCTTTAACGTTGACCGACGCTTCATCTTCGGTCGAAAGGAAAACCTTCTTATCGTTGTTCCACAGCCATGGTGCCACCGCTACGCTGTCGTAATGACGGGTGTACTGACCAACCAATTGATCGGTTGGATCATTAACCGGATCCAGCTTATACGCTTCTGCGTAAGAACCCCAAATGCCTTTCTCAAGGTTTTTGGCATGCCACATAGGGTTAGAGCCAGCCCCCATTTCGTTGCCTTTAGGATCGGTGTCGTGCCACATATTGTCGATGCCGACAGCACCGTAACCACAGTTGTTTTTCTCGCCCTCCCCAGTACCTGCCGGACATTCAGACTGATTTGGTAACGCTGCACGGCCCCACAGGCCATCAGTGCCACCCGTTACACCTTGCCATCCGCGAGTATAATAGGGAACGCCGATATTGATACGGCCCGCAGGCATAGAGCCACGGAAATAGTGGTAAGCCCAATCGGTATTCAGGTAACCAATACCACCGTACTGCGCTGTGGTGTAAACACTCCACTGAGCCAGCTCTGAATCTTCACCAGTATCATACAACGCCGCATTATGTCCCACGTGATCGTTCCATGCACCATGCAGGTCATAAGACATGATGTTGACGTAGTCGAGGTATTTGGTCACATCAAACGTTTCCATACCACGCAGCAGATAACCCGAAGACGGCGCCGCGATAGTCAGCATATAGTGGTGACCATCTTGAGCCGACGCTGCATCCAGCTTGGCGCGAAGAACTTTCATTAACTCTTGATAAGACGCCCACAAATATTGGCGACGTGGTTCCATGAAGTCTTTGTCATATGGGTTGCCCGCCCCCGCCATGGACGTTGGGTATTCGTAGTCGATATCCAAGCCGTCAAACTTATATTTACGCATCATTTCGACAGCAGACGTCGCAAATTTCTCAATACCGGCATGGTTGATAGAACCATCTGCATTGGTTGTCATGGTGTAGAAACCACCATCTGCGATACGCTCACCATTGGTGTCAAAGTGACCGCCAGTTTCTGCCCAGCCGCCGATCGAAATCAGGGTTTTCACATCATAGCGCTCTTTGTAAGTTGCCAGAGCGCCAAAGTGACCTTTGAAACCAAGGGCTGGGTCAATATCAACGCCATTCCACTCTTTGCCGACAGCGGCGTTGTTCGGGTCATTAACATCACCGATATTCACTTTTCCGTCTGAACCGATGCTGACGAAGGCATAGTTAATGTGCGTCAGTTGTTCCCATGGAATGTCTTTCACTAAATAGGCAGCTTGAGGATCATCACCGCTACGCCAACTGGTAAAGTAACCAATGACACGTCGAGGGTGATCGACGCCCATTTTCTCACGGCCTTCCTCATCATAAATCGTACAGTAAGGAACGTTCACACCTTCGGTCTGATACAGACCATCCGGGCGACAATTTGCAACACTCGGTGCGCCATTCACGGTAAGCGTCACCAGAGACGAATCTGTACTGGCGCCAAGGTTATCCGTCGCTTTCGCGTAAACAGCCAAAGCACCGCTTTGCGTCGTCGTATAGTCCAGTGAGTACGGTGCACTGGCAACTGTACCGACCAATGTTCCGGCTACATAGAAATCAACCTTGTCAACACTGCCATCAGTATCAGCAGCATCAGCCGTCAAGGTGACCACCTCTCCCAATTCAACTTGTGTCGCAGATACTGCAACGCTCACCGTTGGCGATTCATTACCAGGCTGCGAAGACGATACTGTCAGCGTCACCGAACTTTCTGGGCTAGCGGCGTCTTTATCATCATATGCCATCACAGCGAAAGTATGACGGCCTGCGGTTGCTGTCCAGGACGCTGAATATGGCGCACTGCTGACTTGCTGCACCACCACGCCATCAACCATAAAGTCGACGCGCGCAACTGTACCATCAGTGTCTTGAGCACTTGCAGAAAGAGTGACAACGTCACCCTCGGTAATTTGATCTGAGGCTAACGGACTGAGTAGCGAGGCGCTTGGCGACTCATTCGGGTCGATTGGCCCGGTATCGCAGGTATCAATGACTTTCCAGTGTGCGTAATCACCGTTTGAGGTTTCTGGATCATTTGCCTGAGTCCAGTAGTTTGCCTGGTAGACGGTACCGTTTTGTTGTACTTGTTCGCCGCCGTTGTAGATTGTTCCTGCATCCCATTCTGGAACGCCAGTACAATCAACGGCTGCGTAGCTGCCGAATGCCATCAAGCAGGATGCTGTCAAAGTGCTGAGCGTAAACACGCTTTTGCCTACTTTTCCGTTACGATGCATAATTGCCTTTCCCTTAAGTAGTTGTTTTACATAAAAATAAATATTCTCAGTTCTGTAAGAACACTTAAAATCTCAAGTAAAACAACTCTAGGAGAGTTAACGAAAATTACACGCAAAATATGTGATATTTATATAATCACTCGCAATATATTGTTGTGGCAATGTAACGCC
>NZ_WXWP01000235.1:0-8269 GCF_009904765.1 Vibrio sp. V39_P1S14PM300 | reverse complement strand
ATTTGCATCGATAACTTATTTTCTTTTATTTTTAGCATCTAAAAAAAGCCCGCATTTCATGATGAAAATGCGGGCTATTGGAGCGAGATTGACTAGATCTCTATAGGGGTTAAGAGAATTATGCATCAAACCAAATTGTTAAAAAACAGTAAACAACCAACAGGTTAGTTTCCTCTTTATAAAAGTTGCGAGTCAGTTCGCTCTCACTCCACTTGGTGTCTCGTTGAAATGACGTTTGTACTCACGACTGAACTGCGACGAGCTGGTATAACCCACCAAACGTGCCGCATCATTCACACGACGTCCTTCAAAATGAATCAGTTCTCTGGCCTTATTGAGTCGCACCTTTTTGATGTATTGCAATGGTGATTCAAGCGTCACAGAGCGAAAAGCAGTGTGAAACGCGGAAATACTCATGCTTGCTTCTTCCGCTAACGCCTGAACCGTCAGTGTGGACGAATAATCTTTGTGAACTTTATTGAGCGCTTTGGCAACCCGTGCATAGGCCCCCTCATGCTGCGCCAGATCAAACAGCACGTACCCCTCTTCGCTGGTCAATGCGCGAAACACCATTTCCTCCAACAGTATTTCTCCCAACATTTCGGCCTCCAGATCATCACACAGTGCTTCCACCAGACGCTTGCAGGAACTCAGCATCCTGTCATTCATATGAACGGATCGTAAACCAGGCCCCTGTTTATGTCCCGTGCGCGGAGAGTGGCGATAACCAATAGCCTCAAGTTTGTTCACCATACGATGTAGCAGTTTAGGATCAATATCGATATTGAGTCCCAACAGCGGTTTACCATCCACGGCATGCGCTTCACACTCGAGCGGCATCGGAACTCCCACCACCAGATAGTCCTCTGGCCCGTAACACACGGGCACATTGCCGATATGTATATTCTTACATCCCTGGCCCAAAATAATGATGCCAGACTGATAAACAAATGGTGTGCGCTTATTGCCCGTGCTACTGCGATAAACCGTTACACCGCGAATCGCCGTCGGTGCAATTCCTTCCAGCTCATCAAGATGATGTTTGTCTATGTATACTTGCAGCAGTTGACCAAGACTTTTCATAACCCCCTCCCTATCGAACTGTACAATAGATTATCGAATTTGTAGAAATAGGCAATATAAATGGAGAAATTGGTATTTAAAGCTCCATCCTCAAGGACTAATATGCACACACTCCATTTCTGAAAATCCATTGCACACCATCAAAAAGGGGAAAGTAATGAACTTTACATACGTCAACCCAACACAAATCATATTCGGTCAGGGGCAAATTTCATCAGTCGCGACGACAATTCCTCAGCAACAAAAAGTCCTGGTTATTTATGGCGGTGGCTCGATTAAGAAAAACGGCGTTTACGATCAGGTTGTCGACGCCCTACAACATCATCAATGGACTGAATTTTCCGGGGTTGAGCCGAACCCAACCAAAGAAACTCTGGACAAAGCGGTAGCTATCGCAAAAGAACAAGCGATCGACTTTATCCTTGCCGTCGGCGGTGGATCCGTCATTGATGGTTCCAAGTACGTTGCGGCGGCGGCAAAGTATGACGGTGATGGCTGGGACATCATGACCCGGAAACACCAGGTGACGGAAGCCCTGCCGATTGGCGCTATCCTCACACTGCCAGCAACCGGTTCAGAATCCAACATGGGGGCGGTGATCACCAAAGCAGAGACCCACGATAAACTTCCGTTTATGTCTCCGGCGGTTCAGCCTAAGTTCGCCGTCATGGATCCAGATGTGATGAAAACCCTGCCTGAGCGTCAGTTGTTAAATGGTATCGTTGATGCCTGGGTTCATGTTTGTGAACAATACCTGACCATGACGGGTGATGCGATGGTTCAGGATGGCTACGCAGAGGTATTATTGCGTAACCTTAAAACTCTGGGTGAACAGTTCGACCAACGCGACAATGACACCTGGCGCGCCAATCTGATGTACTCCGCCAACCAAGCGCTCAATGGTTTGATCGGTAGTGGTGTGCCTCATGACTGGGCAACGCATATGATTGGCCATGAGTTAACCGCTCTGTGGGGCGTCGATCACGCACGCTCGCTAGCAATTATTCAACCATCGTTGTTGAGAAATCAGCTTGACGTGAAACGCGCCAAACTCGAACAGATGGGTCGCAATGTATTTGGACTGGCTCAATCCGCTCACCTAGCCGAGCAAACTATCGATGCCATAGAAGCCTTCTATCTTTCGTTGAACGTACCAACCAAACTGACGGAACATGGTGACGATAAAAACGCAGCCATCGAAGCGGTGATTTCCCAACTCGAAGCGCACGGTATGACCCAACTTGGTGAACATCAGGCAATCACGTTGCCCGTTTCGCGTAAGATCCTTGAAGAAGCCATCGCGTAAATTCAAATAAGTATGAATTATCAGTCGCTTTTAGCCACGTAAGCGATAAAATAAAAAGCAGTGTACAAAACGTACACTGCTTTTTTATTAACGGAGCACCTATGTGGCTGGCAATCGGACTCACAGCACTTATTCATATTCTATCTATTGATCGTGGCCCTAAATGGATCTTTTACCTGTCCAAACCAACACCCATAGTGTTGATGATGGCGGTTATCTTCCATTCCGATATTGCCTCACTGGGATACGCGCAGTGGATTCTTGCAGGCTTAGCTTTGTCCGCTATCGGGGATGTGTTTCTGATGCACCCTAAAGACAAATTCGTCCCCGGTTTGCTGAGCTTTTTACTGGCGCATATTGCCTATGCCATTGGGTTTTCTGAGTTTGCCAACCCGCAAATCACTCACTGGATGCCTATCTTGTTGCTGTGCAGCGGCGTGATCGTGTTTCTTTTCCTGCTGCCAAACCTTGGCAATATGGCCATTCCGGTGGCCTTCTATATCTTGGTCATCATGGTTATGACATGGTGCGCGATGGAATACTGGCACGACATTGGCAGTCAGTCAGCGAGCCTTGCCATGATGGGGGCGTTCATTTTCATGTTGTCTGATCTAGTGCTGGCGATTGACCGTTTCCGCTCAACCTCAAAATTTTCCCGCCACGTCATCATGGTTACATATTACACAGCACAAGCTTTAATTACGCTCTCTGCGGTCGCGCTTTCTACGCGGGTTCTGACGTTTTAACCAGGTAGCGATAAATTAAATCATCGTATAAAACGCCGCCAATTTGGTAGGCGTTTTTCTCTCTCTCAAATAACTTAAAGCCACATTTTTCCAACACCTTACGTGAAGCGATGTTGCCGTCTGTGACGATCGCCGAAATTTTTTCTACCGGGAAATTTTGCTCAACATGCCTGACTAAAGCCACCAACGACTCGGTGCCATAACCCAACCCGTGGGACTCCGGCAATAGCATATAGCCAATCTCGACATCCGCTTCGCCTTCTTCTGAAACGCATAATCCGGTTACGCCGATGGCTTTCCCAGACCATTGTTCACGAATAACCAGACACAACCAATGTTTTGATCCCCACTGCCAGACAGGCAAGCGTGACTCAAACCGACGGCGAATGTCTTCAACTTCCGGCTTATCAAATGCATATCGAATCACTTTCTCATCTTGATGAAGACGCTGAAACAATGCCCAGTCGTCCTTTGTTAACTGAGTCATAGATAGTCTGGCTGATTCAATATTGAGCATAAAATTCTCCGGTTATTGGGTATAGTCCTTGAGTGCCTGAGTTGACTGAACAAGCAATGCTTCCAGGCGGAAACGATTGACTGAATAGTCCTGGCATGCGGTTTTGCTGGCTTCGATATCACGACACAATGCCATCAGAGTGTTTAGACCCAGACTCGCCGCCGACCCTTTGAGTTTATGTGCCAGCGCTGTCACGCCATCCTGATCATGCCTGCAAGCGGACGCGTCCAGATAAGCAACGGTTTGTTTAGCTGTCGTCTCAAACATAGTGATGATTTCCTGAACTTTATCAAGTCCTAAAATACGAATATCAGAGTCAATCACCGAGGTATCCAATATTACATCATCATGGCTTTCATTGGGCGTGTTCTCAGCCCCTGCTGTTACGTAATTTCCTGCCAATGCTTGCTGGATAGAATTAGAAAGTTCATCTTTATCCAAGGGTTTGGGTAAGTACCCATCAAAGCCTGCTTCTAAGTAGGATTCCACCTCTTCACGAAACACATGTGCAGAAACAGCCACATACTTAGTGACAACGTCACTCGAAATGGACAAATCCATCTCACGCAGTTCTTTCAGCAACTCAACACCATTGATGTCCGGCAGGTTGATGTCTAGCAAGACGATATCAAAACGGTGAGCCACGAAGGCTTCTTTAGCCTGATGTCCATCTTCAGCCAGAGTCACGTCATGGCCAAGACTTGTCAAAAAGCCTTCAGCAACCAGACTGTTAACATCATTATCTTCTATCAGCAATACCGAAGCTTTCTTGTCCGCGCTATATGGCGTTTCCTGCTGTTGCTGAGAATGCCCCTGGGTCAGTGGAATGGTAAAGCCGAACCGACTTCCCTGACCCAGTTCCGATTCAACAAAAATCGCGCCGCCCATGGCCTCAACGATACGCTTACTAATGGCAAGACCTAATCCAGTTCCGCCTCTACTGGAGATACCACTTGACGCCTGGGTAAATGCGTCAAATAAGGTTCGTTGTTCTTCGGCTGAAATCCCTACCCCTGAGTCGCTAACATCAAACAATAACTGCCCTTGGTTATCTGGGTCTTCACTGATGTAAACGTCCACATAACCGTTTTCAGTAAATTTAATTGCGTTGCCAATCAAATTCGTCAGGACCTGGCTGATGCGTGTCCTATCCCCGAACCAATCATGAGCAAGTTCGGATTCCAATGTCACGGTCAACTCTAATCCTTTTTCTTCCGCTCGTCCTTTGTACAACTCGGCAACGTCAGTCACCATGCTGCGGAGATTAAAATCGTCTGGCCTAATTTCGAGATATCCGGCTTCAATTTTCGAATAGTCCAGGACGTCATTGAGGATAGCCAACAAGGTCTTGCCGCTGCGATTGATCACATCGACATAGTGACGTTGCTTCCGATCCAGCGAGGATTCCTGCAATAGACGCGCGGTACCCAATACCCCATTCATCGGCGTACGAATTTCGTGACTCATCGTGGCGAGAAACGCCGATTTTGCGCGGCTGGCCTGCTCCGCATCGGCTCTGGCCTTGGCGTGATTCGTCACTTCCTGATTCAACTGCTGATTGGCCTGCTGAAGCTGGCCGGTTCGTTCCGTTATCAACTCTTCCAGATGCTCTTTGTGTTGCAGCAGCTCTCGCTTTGCCTCCGCTTCACTTTCCGCCACGATCTTTAATGCCTGAGCGGTATTTCTGGCGGTGATAATCGCTCGTCCCATTTGCGCCAGTTCGTCATGCCCCTCAGCTTCAATATCCAATTTAAGCTGGCCTTTTGCGATGGATAACAACGCTTGCGAATACCGGTTCAAACGTTTAACCACTGAAATGTAAACCACTTTCCAGACAATGATGACCGCCGCCAACAGACCCGCTAACGTCAGCGCCAACAAAGCGATCTGAGCAAGCTGTAAGGTGCTTTTCAGTTCCGATATGGCTTGAGTTGTCGTCTGATTTGACGCATCCACCAATTGATTAACGGTGGTGTTAAGCGCTGAAAACTGCGCTAGCGTATCTTGCATTAATTGATGAAGTTGCTGCTCATTGTCATAGCGCTGCTGTAAAACATCAAACAACAGCTGCTTCTGTTCCAGTTGCCGCAACAATTGAACCATTTGCTGTGATCGAGTCGGATCCTCAACCGCCTTAACACGCCGCATCATGATAAGGAGGTTCTCAGAGAACGCCTGTCGAATGTGCTGAATGCGTGAAGCATCAGCCACAGTGCGAGTTTCCTCAATCTGATTGAGCATTTTAAACGCAAGCAGGTGCAATTCATGCAAACGTTCAGAAAGATCGAGATCGACTTCCACCAGCGCATCAAGGGCTTTATATGCTTCGGTGGTATTTTGCTTATCCAACAGATCATAGATGTGCGTAACATTGGCCACGGCAATAGTGCTGGTATTCAAAACCTGTGTGCGGGTCAGTTGCTCAAGCTCCAGGCCGATCTTACGCATCTCCTTCACTCGTTCATTCAGGTCTTCAGCAAGCTGAAGTTTTTCTTCCACCAACACTCCCAGGTTCGCCAGAGTATCAATGATGTTTTGCACATCGGCAGCCAGTTTATCGAGCAAACCGGCATCAAAATAATCGGAACCCAGCGCACCGATATGTTCAAGGAGAGTTTGAAGTTGGCTGAACAAAGCGTCGCCGGATTGTTGACGCTGCACCTCGGTTTTTGCATTTGACAATACCTGAACCGACGCGATAATCCGGGAGCTTAATTCCGCGACCTGACGCGCTTCGATCATTGCCGGGATCGCTGAATTCACCACGTTGCGCTCTGTTCTGGCGACCGATGAAAAGCCAAACATCCCAACTAAGGCTGAAGATAATACCAGCAGCGCCATAATCAAAAAGGCGAACAACAATTTCCGACCGATGCTGGCTCTGGCTAATAACATTCTGAAACTTCACTTCTTTACACAGCGGGAATACGCTATATTTTTGCAGTGTTTACACTGCTATGCCAACGAATTGATCAATGTCTCTGACTAAACGCTCCTTTTCTTTCGTCGTAGGATGTCTTTTTATCTTACCGTCTCTACCGGCGTCGGCGACCACCTCCTCAAACACCGCATTTAAAATGTGTGCGCTCTATCCGCATCTCAAAGATTCCTACTGGCTGTCGGTAAACTACGGAATGGTCGAGCAAGCGCAAAAACTGAATGTCGACCTACGTGTGCTGGAAGCGGGTGGCTATCCGAATGAGGCAAAACAGCAAGAGCACATTCGTTTATGCGTAAAATGGAAAGCCGACGCCATTCTTTTGGGGACTGTGGCACCTGATTTGTACCGCGATACCTTAACTCAGCTCGCAGGGTCGACGCCGATCTTTGCAACCGTCAATAAGCTCAACCTCAATGATGCTGCTGTATCAGCGCTGAAAGGAGAAGTTGGCGTAGACTGGTATTCGATGGGATTCCAGTCCGGCCAATACCTGGCAAAACAAGCGGCAACCAAAACAGACGCTCTTCGGGTATTGTTGCTGCCAGGGCCTCGCTCCAGTGGTGGAACCAAACCGGTAATCGAAGGTTTCTATCAGGCCATAAAAAAGAGCCGTATCGAGATCGTCGCCACCGAATGGGCAGACAACGATAAAGAGTTACAACGCAATTTTGTGCAAAAAGCCGTGGAAGACGGAGCTATTGATTATATAGTTGGTAGTGCCGTCGCCATAGAGGCCGCCATCAGTGAGCTACGAGCTGCCGAAAAAGTTGACGAAATTGGGTTGGTGTCCACCTATCTCAGTCATGGCGTCTATCGTGGTCTGTTGCGGCACAAAGTTGAATTTTCGCCGACAGATAAAATGGTCGAACAAGGCCGCTTGTCAGTGATGCAAGCTTATGATTATTTGAGCGGGAATCCATTCTCCCCCGTTCAGGCCCCCGACATCGCGCCCCTGACACCGGAGAATTTGGATGAGAGTGTGATCAGCGATTCGCTGTCCCCGTCCAAATACCGACCGGTATTCCGGGTCAAACCCGAATCGCGTGACACATATTAGGAAAGTTAGGACAAGACATGAAGAAAACCATACGTACAATGCCAGCCCACAAACATATTGCGTTGGTCGCACACGACAACTGCAAACCTGAACTACTGCGCTGGGTTGAAGAAAACAAAGAAAAGCTACAACGTCACTTCCTTTACGCAACGGGCACCACCGGCAGCATGCTGAGTAAAGAAACCGGGTTGGCGATAAAGAGCATGATCAGTGGTCCAATGGGCGGCGATCAGCAAATCGGTGCATTGATCTCTGAAGGGAAAATAGATGTGCTGATTTTCTTCTGGGATCCGCTGAATGCCGTACCTCATGATCCGGATGTAAAAGCACTCTTGCGTATTGCCAGTGTGTGGAACATTCCTGTGGCCACCAACCGAGCGTCGGCGAAGTTTGTTTTTTCCTCTTCTCTGCTCGAAGAAGAAGTCGATATTGAAGTGCCCGACTATCAAGCCTATTTAAGCGATCGTTCCTGATATAAACAAGCCCCGCGATGCGGGGCTTGTTTATTTCTATTTCTGTTTGATCACCGGGTAATCTCCGTCGAGTAACTCTTTGACAAAACTGGACCCGCTGGCCGAGTGCGTAATCCAGACTTTCTCTTTTGCCCGAGTCATTGCAA
>NZ_WXWP01000222.1:0-17462 GCF_009904765.1 Vibrio sp. V39_P1S14PM300 | reverse complement strand
GGTATATAGGTATTTACGATTGGTTTTTTATTATTGATAGCTGGAATCTAACGTTTCGTTTTTGAATATCATTTGATATTGATTCTCATTTGCGTTGGTCGTAATCTTTTCTCATACCTTTGAGGAGAAAGTCTTATGAATACCTCGACCATCACAATCCGTCCGCCTTCGGCCAACATGCATTGGTCTTTGAAGCTCAAACGTAAACTTATGTTGCTGGGGCCGGCGTTTATCGCTGCAATCGGTTATATCGACCCGGGCAACTTTGCGACCAACATTGAGTCTGGCGCAGCATTTGGTTATCAATTGCTGTGGGTTGTGCTGTGGGCCAACCTTATGGCGATGCTTATCCAGTATTTGTCGGCCAAACTGGGGATCGTGACGGGTAAGAATCTGGCCGAGCATCTTCGTGACCATCTACCCAATAAATGGGCGGTGGGCTTCTACTGGATTCAGGCAGAAGTGATCGCCATTGCGACTGACCTGGCGGAGTTTATTGGGGCTGCCGTTGGGTTCCAATTGCTGTTTGGCATCAGCCTGATGCAGGGAGCCGTGGTAACTGCGGCGGCGACGGTGATGATTTTGATGTTCAGCAGGAAAGGGCAGAAGCCTCTTGAAATGATAATCGGTGCTTTGTTGCTATTGGTCGCCATGATCTACGTCGCTGAGTTGATCTTCGCGCAACCTGTCGGCACAGAGATGCTGAGTGGCTTGTTGACGCCAGGGTTTTCAGACTCTCGTCAGGTTTATCTGGCTGCGGGTATTCTTGGCGCTACGGTAATGCCACACGTGATCTACCTACACTCCGCATTGTTTAAAAACAGCTATGGCGAAAGCAAAGTGACTCGGCTTCGCTCAACGCGGTTGGATGTGGTTATCGCGATGGTGATTGCCGGTTTCGTTAATATTGCGATTGTGGCAATGGCGGCTGCGGTTTTTCATGCCAGCGGACATCCACATGTTGCTGAAATTGAAACCGCATATCTGACTCTGACCCCGCTGGTCGGTCAGGCAGCTGCTGCGCTGTTTGGGGTGTCGTTGATTGCGTCTGGTTTATCGTCAACCGTGGTCGGCACGATGGCAGGACAGGTCGTCATGCAGGGCTTTGTTCGATTCTCGATTCCCTTATGGTTGCGCCGTACGATCACGGTGGCACCATCTTTTGTCGTGATTGGATGGGGAGTCAACACCACCGATATTTTGTTGATGAGCCAGGTGGTACTGAGTTTCGGAATTGCGCTGGCGATCATTCCTTTGTTGATGTTCACGAACAGCGAGCGATTGATGGGGCAGTTCAAAAACAACAAATGGGTAGCATATGCCGGCGTGGTTATTGTGGCCTTGGTTCTGGCATTAAACGCTTATCTGCTGGTAGCGCTGCTTTGATCTCTGAAGAGAAAAGTGAGCCCGGCTGGGGGCCGGGCTGATTGTATTCAGGCGTCTATATTGAGCAGGTCGAGAAAAAATGCGTATTCCAGCGCATCTTCTCTGATTGGCTTAAACCGTCCGGAAGCCCCGCCGTGACCTGCATCCAGATCGGTTTTAAACAGCAAGATATTATCGTCTGTTTTGAACTCTCGCAGTTTAGCCACCCATTTCATTGGTTCAAAGTACTGCACCTGAGAGTCATGCAGCCCGGTGGTGACCAGCATATTCGGATACGCCTGAGCACTGACATTGTCATAGGGAGAGTAGCTCAGTATGTAATCGTAGTAGAGCTTCTCATTCGGGTTGCCCCACTCATCGTACTCGTTGGTGGTTAAGGGCAGAGATTCGTCGAGCATGGTGGTGACTACGTCGACAAAAGGCACGTGAGCAGCTACGCCGTGGTATAAATGCGGGGCCTGATTGACAACCGCCCCCATCAATAACCCACCGGCGCTGCCGCCGACCGCAAACACTTTGTCGCTGGCTGCGTACCCTTGGTCAATCAGTGAGCGTGTGACGTCGATAAAATCATTAAATGTATTCTGCTTGTTCAGTTTTTTGCCATCTTCATACCAGGGACGGCCAAGCATTTCAGATCCACGAATATGTGCGATTGCATAAACAAAGCCGCGGTCCAGCAGGCTGAGTCGGGTAGAGGAGAACCCTGGTTCGATGGTATGTCCATAGGAGCCGTATGCATACTGGTAGAGCGGATTTGTGCCGTCTTTCTTAAACTGATCCTGACGGTAGACCAGAGTCACCGGAATACGTTGTCCGTCGCGAGCGGCAATCATCAATCTTTCGGAGCGATAATTCTGTGGCTCAAAGTCACCCAGTACTTTGGTTTGTTTGAGAAGCGTGCGTTTTCCGTCGGCCAAAGAGAAGTCATAATAGGTGACGGGCGTGGTCATGCTCGTGTAGTAGACCCTTACGTTGTCGCTATCGAGCTCGTGGTTGTCCGCCAGATAAGCGGTGAACGCGGTGTCGTTAAACTGAAGCCCGAACTCGTCACCGGTGGAAAGGCGTCTGACGGTGATGCGTGCCAAACCATTTTCTCGCTGCTCGTACACCAGATGATCGTTGAACAGCGTAAAATCCACTAACTGGACATGTTCCTGAGGCGCAATCACATCCTGCCACTGGTTTCGTTCACTGCGCTGACTGGCATGGACTTTCATCAACCGGAAATTGACTGCTTGGTAATTGGTGTAGATGAAGTACCACTCGCCCAATTTTGCGATCTCGTATTCGACGCCGTCTTCACGCGGGAAAAATGCGATGGGCAGTGCTTCCGGGTCGTTTGCATCCAGTATCGACACGCCACTGGTTTCCGTGCTGGAGTGGTAAATGTAGATTTCCTGCCGGTCTTTGCTTTTCCCCATGAAGGTGAAGTAGCTGCTGTCTGGCTCCTCGTAAACTAATTGGTCCTCGCTCTGGGGTTGTCCGAGTCTGTGGCGGTAGACTTGATAGCCGAGCAGAGTTTGTGGATCTTTACGCACGTAGTAAAAAGCTTGGTTATCATTTTGCCAAACGGCATAACCAGCGGTATTTTCAATCACATCAGGCAGATATTCCAAGGTTGTCAGGTTTTTTACCCGTAACGTGTAGACTCGGCGACTGAGCGTATCTTCGCCATACGCCAGCAGGTTGTTGTCGGGGCTGACACTCAAGCCACCAATGCTGAAGTAATCATGGGCTTTAGCCAACTGGTTGGCATCAATGAGCACCTGTTTGTCCGTGCCTTCAGCATCTGTGGCACGCACATAAACGGCATATTCGTTATCACCGGTCACTTCACTGGAGTAATAAAACGGCCCCTTGCGTGTGGGGACCGAGCTGTCGTCTTTAACAATTCGCCCTTTAATTTCGTTAAACAGACGTTGTTGTAACGCCTGGGTGTGAGCCAACTGTTCATCGACGTAACGGTTTTCTGCTTTTAAATGCGAGAGAACGGCCTCGTTGGTGCGGCTGTCGTCGCGCATCCAATAATAATTATCGACACGCGTGTCGCCATGCATTGTCAGGGCGTGAGGGATTTTTTCCGCGACGGGCGGAGTAACGGAGGACGTTTTTTTCAAAGCAGAGGTTCCTTGATAACTACAACCAAAGACAAGTGTGGCAGCGATAATCGCCAAGATAAAGTGTATTGATACATCCTGATGCAATTAGGAAAGGGCGTTTGTTTTTACAACTTGTTAACATGTCACATCCTGAGCATCCCAGTGTGGCACGGATCGATGCCTCACAGTAAAGTATTAATAAGTATTGGTCTGACCAGATTGCTAGGGAAAGTCAACAGAGGCAGGAACACTGTGCAGCTCCACTGTATTAAAGGTTATATACAAAACATTTATTTGGCCGAGTACCCGGATAAGCTGATGCTACTCGACGGTGCTAGCCGGGCGGATATACCACATTTGCGTCATTTCATTGAAGAAGAACTGATGCGTAGCTTTTATGATTTGCGTGTGGTGGTGGTGACTCACATGCACCCGGATCATGCCGGTGCAGCGCATAAACTGCGTGCGCTGACGGGGTGTTTTATTGTCAGCGCTAACAAAGAGGCTGATTGGTATCAGGGAATTGATGGTTTCTTAATGCACCTGACGGATTTAGCTTTGGCACGCTGGATGGCGAATCGACTCAGAGCCCCCAAAGCAAACTTATGGTATTCACGCCGGTTGGTTGCAGATCATAAACTCAACGACGGCGACTGCATTCCCGGTTTTGAAGATTGGATGGTAATGGAAACACCGGGGCATACCGACCGCGATCTCTCGGTCTATCATCCACAGCAGGACATTCTTTACGTTGCGGACTTAATGGTTGAAGTAAAACGCAAACTGATTGCGCCTTTTCCGGTGTTTCACCCCAACAAGTACCGAGCGTCTCTGGCCAGAGTGTTTGCCATGCAGCCCCAGCTTTTGTTGGCAGCACACGGCGGCGAAATTCGCTTAACACCTGACGCGTATCAACATTTGATCGATACCGCCCCAAGACGGCCGACCACACACTGGCGGGCGACCAAGATCAAAGCGCGAACACTACTGACTTCCATTTTGAAGTTTGGCTTCCTGATCCGGAAAGATAAGCTTTGAGGTATCAAATCCTGCTTTGGCTGCGATGTCGATGTAGTATTCCAGCTTCTCTTCTGCAATGACGGAGTTGCGTGACAGGATCCATAAATAATCCGTATTGTAGCCGCTGACCAAGGCTGTGGAGTAATCCGGTTCTAAGTAGAACACCACATAGCTGCCATAAAACGGGCCGAAAAAGGAGACTTTGAGGTGGCCAATATCTGGTGTGTCGACGAATTTTGCTTTGCCTTCTGCCTCATCCCACTCTTGAAGCTCCTCATTCCAACCTCGGTTAATGACTTTGACGCTCCCGTCCGGATTCAGAGAGTAGGTCGCACTCACCCGGTTTAATCCGCGTTCAAAACTGTGGTCCAGCCGGGCGATTTCATACCAGGTACCGAGGTAGCGTTGCAGATTAAAAGACTGTACCGGCTCGACTTTCGCAGGGATACCTGTACAGCCAATCAAGGTTGTCAGGGCGACAAGCCACATCACTCCCAATTTCATCAGTTTCATTTCAGCTCCTTTAATATCAGGGTATTACGCGACATAGATTCATTATTGGTTATAAGTGACTGATTGAAAAGTGGATCACTTCACATAGGTTGGAATGAAAAAAAATTACATCAAAATGGGATCTGAGGGTTTTCGCTCATCCTGAGTGTCACTTAGTAAGTGAATGTCTTTGCCTGAAATGTACTGATAAACCAGGATGTTGGTAAGGTTACCTCTTTCGTTCTACCCCTTTAGGGTAGTTTGAGGTTGTAATTGATTTACATCATCTTTTCATTTTCTTTCACATTTAAAAATGCGCTTAGTACAAAACGAATTCGCAGGAAAGAATATGAGCAAGCTGAAGCTGGTCGTCATCGGGAATGGCATGGTCGGCCATCGTTATATCGAAGACTTAGTCGAGAAAGCCGATGTCTCTGAGATGGACATAACGGTTTTCTGTGAGGAACCTCGCGTGGCATACGACCGCGTTCACCTTTCCTCTTATTTCTCTCATCACACCGCTGATGAGCTGTCGCTGGTTAAACACGGTTTCTACGAGAAACATGGCATCAACATGTTGATTGGTGAGCGCGCGATTAATATTAATCGTGAAAACCGCACAGTCTATTCCAGTACCGGTCGTGAAGTGCAATACGACAAGCTGATCCTCGCTACTGGTTCCTTCCCATTTGTTCCACCGATCAAAGGCCATGAGAGCAAAGATTGCTTTGTTTACCGCACCATCGAAGATCTCAAAGCGATCGAAGCGTGCGCGAAGAACAGCAAATCAGGCGTGGTGATCGGTGGTGGTCTGCTTGGCCTTGAAGCCGCGGGGGCACTGAAAGCACTTGGTGTCGAAACACACGTGGTTGAGTTCGCGCCGAAACTGATGGCAGAACAGCTTGACCTTGCTGGTGGTAACCAACTTCGTCAAAAGATCGAGCGTATGGGCGTGAACGTTCACACCAGCAAAAACACGCTTGAGATTGTAGCAGAAGGCACAAACGCACGTAACGTGATGCGTTTTGCTGATGGCACTGAGTTAGAAACAGACTTTATCGTCTTCTCCGCGGGCATTCGTCCACAAGACAAACTGGCTCGCCAAATGGCGCTAGAAGTTGGCCCTCGTGGCGGTGTTGCCATCAACGATCATTGTCAAACCTCGGATGAAAGCATCTACGCCATCGGTGAGTGTGCATCTTGGAACGATATGTTCTACGGCCTTGTTGCTCCGGGTTACAAGATGGCGACCGTAGCGGTTGACCACTTGCTAGGTAACACAGAAAGCAAATTCGAAGGCGCTGACATGTCTGCCAAGCTCAAACTGCTCGGCGTGAAAGTGGGTTCTATCGGTGATGCGAATGGCCGTACTGAAGGTTGTAAGAGCTACGTTTACCAAAACGAAGAACAAGAAGTTTACAAACGCCTCATCGTGTCTGAAGACAATAAGAAGCTACTAGGCGCCGTACTAGTGGGTGACACGTCTGACTACGGCGATCTGCTTCAACTTATGCTGAACGGCATTGACCTGCCAGAACACCCAGATGCGTTGATCCTTCCCGCACACGCAGGCGCTGAGAAACCCGCTTTAGGGGCCGATGCACTACCAGAAAGTGCAGTGATCTGTTCATGTTTCGACGTGACCAAAGGCAAGATCGCTCAGGCAGTGGCTGACGGTCACCATACGCTAGCGGACATCAAAGCAGTGACTGGCGCAGGTACAGGCTGTGGTGGTTGTATCCCGCTAGTGACGTCTGTTCTAAACGCTGAGCTTGCTAAATCTGGTATCGAAGTGAAGAACGACGTGTGTGAGCACTTTGCTTACTCGCGCCAGGAGCTGTTCCACCTAATCCGCATTGAAGAGATCGAAACCTTTGATGAGCTTCTGGAGAAGTACGGTAAAGGTTACGGCTGTGAAGTTTGTAAACCACTAGTGGGTTCTATTTTGGCGTCTTGCTGGGGTGAGCACATCCTTAAACCACAACTAGTTAAGCTGCACGACACCAACGATAACTTCCTGGGTAACATCCAAAAAGACGGCACTTACTCTGTTATTCCGCGTATGGCGGGTGGTGAAGTTACGCCGCAAGCACTGGGTGCTCTAGCAACAGTCGCAGAAGAGTACGACCTATACACCAAAGTAACCGGCGCACAACGTATTGGTTTGTTTGGCGTGCAAAAAGACGATCTTCCAGAGATCTGGCGCAAGCTGATCGACGCTGGTTTTGAAACCGGTCAGGCGTACGCAAAAGCACTGCGTATGGCGAAGACCTGTGTCGGCTCAACCTGGTGTCGTTACGGCGTTCAGGATTCTGTTGGTCTGGGCTCTTACATCGAGAACCGTTACAAAGGCATCCGCACACCGCACAAGATGAAGTTCGGTGTATCTGGCTGTACTCGTGAGTGCGCGGAAGCACAAGGTAAAGACCTTGGCATCATCGCGACAGACGCAGGTTGGAACATGTACGTATGTGGTAACGGCGGTATGAAACCACGTCACGCAGATCTACTGGCCAGCGACCTGGACAAAGACACGCTGATTAAGTACATCGACCGCTTCATGATGTTCTACATCCGCACCGCTGCACCACTACAACGCACATCGGTTTGGATGGAAAACTTAGAAGGTGGTGTCGACTATCTGCGCGAAGTGATTGTTGAGGACAAACTGGGCATCAACGCGCAACTTGAAGCAGACGTAGCCAAGCTTGTAGACGAGTACGAATGTGAGTGGACGGCAACCATCAATGACGAATCACAACTGACTCGTTTCGCGCACTTCATCAACTCTGACAAGCGCGATGACAACGTTGTGTTTGTACAAGAACGCGAACAACACCGCCCAGCGACCTTCACGGAGAAACACCCTGAAGCGAAAGGCGACATCCTACACGTAGCGATCATTGAAGCATAAGGGAAGGTTGAAAATGTCATTTGAAAAGATTTGCCAAATCAGCGACATCGTACCGGGCACTGGCGTTTGTGCTTTGGTTAATGGTCAGCAAGTGGCGGTATTTCGCCCAACAGAATCGGAAGAAGTGCTGGCGATCAGCAACACCGATCCATTCTTCCAATCCAACGTGCTTTCTCGCGGTTTGATTTGTGAGCATCAAGGTGAGCTTTGGGTAGCAAGCCCGCTGAAGAAGCAACGTTTTAACCTGAAAACAGGTGCTTGTATGGAAGACGAGCGTTTTAGTGTTCGAGCATACAAAGCCCGGGTCATTGACAGCGGCGTTGAGATTAGCGCGTAGCCGTTTCGCCCCTCCTTCATGCTGGGAGGGGCGGCAGTTTCAATAGACAAAGGTTTCCGTTGCTTATGGTCGGGGGACAGGAAGCAACACTGCACACTGAGTGTTCAGTCTTGGGGAATCTTTCTCTATTTAATCTTTAACTTTCACTTTTTGAATAAGGACACTGACATGTCTACAGACTTTAAACCTGCTGAATTCGTGCAAAGCATGATTAACGTTGGTGAGGCCAAAACGAATACCAGCACACGCGATCTTCTGCTGCGCGGTACCATGGCGGGCGTCATTTTGTCGCTGGCAGTGGTTGTCGCGATTACTGCAATGGTGCAAACGGGGATTGGCCTGGTGGGCGCGCTTGTTTTCCCTGTGGGTTTTGTGATTCTCAGTGTGATGGGTTACGACCTGGTGACTGGCGTATTTGGTCTGGCTCCTTTGGCTAGATTTGCCAACCGTCCGGGCATCACCTGGGGACGTATTTTTCGCTGTTGGGGACTGGTTGGTTTGGGTAACCTGATTGGTTCTCTGATCGTTGCTTACCTGGTGGCTATCTCGCTTACGGGCAACTTTTCATTAGAGTTAAACGCAGTGGCGAAGAAGTTTGTCGCCGTATCGACTGCACGCAGTCTTGGGTTTGAAAACATGGGTATGGACGGGTGGATCACCTGTTTCGTTCGCGCCCTCTTTTGTAACCTCATGGTGTGTCTGGGGGTTATCGGCAACATGACTTCACGTTCCGTATCGGGTCGCGTAGCAATGATGTGGCTCCCAATTTTCATCTTCTTTGCGCTGGTCTTTGAGCATACAGTCGTGAATATGTTTCTATTTCCGCTGGGTATGATGCTTGGCGCCGATTTTGGCATCGCGACCTGGCTCAACTTCAATCTCATTCCAACCATCTTGGGTAACATTATTGGTGGCCTTGTGATGACTTGTCTGCCTCTGTATCTGACCCATGCAAAAACCGCGCCGGCTCTGAATGCAGAAGAGAAGCCAGTCCCTGCAACCACGGCGATGGCAAAATAAGCCTTTGGGTTGGCCCCATTTCTAACGGGTGGGGCCAGCATTAGATTGACGTTTCTATTTCGGATGTTTTTGGCTTAGCTATAAAAAGTCGTCACTCGCAGCGGTGTACTCTGAGTGTTACTTCTTATATCTAAATCTGAACAGGCAGGCGTTGCTATGACTACCAACCACACTCCAGCGAATATCGGGTTTGTCTCACTCGTCGGCGCAGGGCCGGGCGATCCGGATCTACTGACGGTAAAAGGATATCGAGTCATTCAACAGGCCGATGTGGTTGTTTATGACCGTCTGGTGTCACCGGAAATTCTAGCTCTGGCCAGCAGTGATGCGGAGATGATTTACGTCGGTAAAAAACTCGATTTTCACTGCGTTCCTCAAGAGCAGATAAATCAGATCCTGGTGGAGAAAGCCAATGCAGGCTTGCGTGTAGCACGCCTGAAAGGCGGTGACCCATTTATTTTTGGCCGCGGCGGAGAAGAGTTGGAAGAGCTTGCTTTGCACGGTATTGCTTTTGAAGTTGTGCCTGGGATCACCGCCGCAGCGGGCGCTACAGCATACGCAGGTATTCCGTTGACCCACCGGGATCATGCGCAAAGTGTTCAGTTTATCACCGGGCATGTACAAAAAGACGGGCGTGAAATCGAATGGGGCTCGTTGGCACAATCCAATCACACTCTGGTGTTTTACATGGGGCTCAAACAGAGTGGCCACATTACGCAACGGTTACTGAAACATGGCCTGTCAGCGGACACGCCGTGTGCAATCATCGAGAATGGTACGCGGCGCACGCAACGTGTTTTTACCGGGACACTGGAGCAGTTGCCTGTGTTAGGGAAGGTTGCCGAGAGTCCAGCATTGATTGTGGTGGGGAGTGTGACATCGTTGCATGAAAAGTTGACCTGGTTTAACCGTCAAGAATGATGCTTCAGTCGCAGGGTCTGATGCTGGTAATTTTCCGGCGAACACGGGCGGGAACTGTTATCATAACCGCAATTTAGTGATGAGAGACACGTTCGACCTTATGGAAAAAATCGCCATCTTTGTGGATGTACAAAACATCTATTACACCACCCGCGAGAAATACCGGGCTAATTTTGACTACAACTTTTTTTGGTCAGTAGCCACCGAAGGGTGTGACGTTGTCACTGCAAATGCTTATGCGATCGCCTCGACCGATCCTGGTCAAAGGCAGTTCCATCACATTCTGCGGGGCGTCGGCTTTAACGTCATACTCAAACCATTTATTCAGCGCCAGGATGGCAGTGCGAAAGGGGACTGGGATGTCGGTATTGCTCTGGACGTATACGAAGCCGCTGCACAAGTGGACAGGGTGATTCTGCTCTCAGGTGACGGCGATTTTGACATTCTGGTTGAGCGTATTCAGCAACGGTTTAATACTCGTGTGGATGTTTATGGCGTCCCTGGGCTCACCGCTAAGAATCTGATCGAGGTCAGTGATCGATTCATTCCTGTAGATGATAATTTTCTACTGCGTAGGCATTGATGCCCTCTGGCCGGGCAGTATTTAGCTCGGTCAATTTTATTACTAATTGTCTGCAGCACATCGTTGGTAACTCTGTTCTATTTCTCCGTAACTCGGATTTTCCCTCCTCAATACCATGCGCTCATTGGGAGTGTTCGTCTCAATTTTATTCAATTAAGACAATAAATTAATGCAAATTGGTGATTTTGTGTTCGATAGAAGTTTGTGTGCTCATAATTTCCTATTGAATAAAAATGATAATTGATCTCATTATCGTTTGTGGTTAGTATACGCGCCTTATCAATGATTTGAATGTTGTAGTTTATTGTATGAAACGAGTGAATGTTGTTCTGTTGTCCGTATCAGCATTAACCACCAATCTGTCTGCCAGTGAAGACTTTTCCTGGCTCAGAGATGACACCCGCAGCAGTGAACGGGTACAAACGTATCTGTCTGAACAAAACAAGCTGGCCGATTCATATCTACAACATTTGCAACCCCTTAAGCAGGCGTTAATCAAAGAGTGGAGTGACAGCACGCCGACCAAAGCGCAGGAGCCCTGGACCATTCTTGGTCAAAGCGAGTTTCTACTGACGGTTAAAGACGAGAAAAGAGTGCTGCTTCAGCGAGACCGAACCACCAAACAATCCAAACTATTGCTTGATGTTGAATCCAGAGCTGCTCGCAACGGCTATTATCAATTGGCGAATTGGTCACTGAGTCCGAATGGCCGTTTGCTGGCTCTGGCTGAAGATAATGAAGGCAACGAAGCGTACCGGATAACTCTGATTGATTTGAAAACTCTGCAAGAGCGGGTGATCGACGAGCACAGTGATACGGAGATCCTTTGGTCGACGAACAGCACGCGTCTGTACACCATCAGAAAAACCAACGGCGACCTGAGACCAGCCAATCTGGTTGAACACAACCTAGAGTCGGGGGACTCTCGTACAGTGTATTCAGAGGCGGATCCGGGATGGTTGTTGTCTGCTTATGTTGCCAGCGACAAACGCTATGCCCTGTTGCAGGTAAACAATGAGTTGTCCAGTGAGCAGCGGATACTGAACCTGAATTCTGGCATGTTATCCGCGCCAATCCGCACGCGTAAAACTGGTGTTGAGTATTACGCCGATATCGCAGAAAACGCTGTCTACCTTGTCAGTAATTTGTCTGGCATGAACCGACTGTATCGGGCGGCTTTGAGCAGTACCTCTGACTGGCGAGCCATCTACCAGCCTCAAAATGGCGCTCAACTTAACACCTATTATTTGTTCGAACACGGCATTGTGCTTTCCGAACGTGTAAAAGGACAAGAGACATTCGTCATTTTGGACCGCAGCGGCAAAGTGCGGATCAGACAACCGCTCGCTGAATCGGGTACGGTTGGTTGGTTAAGCCGCCCGGGAGATTATGCCAGCAACACCATACATATTCGTTCTATGTCTATGATTCAGCCGCCGAAATGGGAAGCTCTTGATGTGGCCGATGCATCACGTCAGTTGCTGAGCCAGGACGAATACCCAAATTACCGAAGTGATCAATACCGAACCGAGCAGATTGACGTAGTGTCGGAAAACGTACAAATCCCCGTCACACTGGCATACAAGCCTTCCGCATTAAGCAAGCATTCGCCTGTGATTTTGTACGGCTACGGCGCTTATGGTTTCACTATGAAGCCTTATTTTATGCCTCAGATCACCTCGCTACTGGATCGTGGATTTATCTACGCCGTTGCTCATGTGCGCGGCGGTGGGTATTTCGGTGAATCCTGGTATGCAGCTGGGCGGGGTGTAAATAAAACCCAAGGCGTAGCAGATTTTGTACATGTGGCCAAAGCACTCAGTGAGTTTCAACAAGGGCAACGCAAAGTCGCTGCTATCGGAGCCAGTGCCGGTGGAACTTTGGTTGCCGCAGCGATAAATCAAAGCCCGGAAAGTTTTTCGGCAGCCAGCCTCAATGTGCCATTTGTTGATGTGATCGCCAGTATGTCTGATACCCGTCTGCCTCTCACTGCGCAGCAGTATCAGGAGTGGGGTAACCCGGTCAATGATCGTGCGGCGATGACGCGTTACGATCCTATGAGCAATATCCGCATCCAGGCGTATCCGCCTTTGCTCGTCCGAGTTGGTTGGCATGACCAGCGCGTGCCGTACTGGGAGGGAGCAAAATATCTGGCTCGAATCTCGAAATCAAGTACCAAAGCCGGACCGTATCTTCTTAAAACAGATTTTCAAAGCGGGCATGCAACGGACAGGCGCAATGCCCTAGCGCAGCAGGCGATGGATTACGCATTTCTGATTGAACAATTACAACCATCTGATTAACCGGAGTCGTTAATGAAACTTTCCCCAGTGAACGTTGCTGTGCTGAGTGCACTGGCAACAGGCTTCGTGCACGCTGAATCTGAGCCAGGCACGTATGAAAAAATCGTTGTGACCGCCAACAAATATGAAGAACCTTTATCACAAACGGCTGGCTCGGTGGCGGTGATCAGCGGTGACGACATCCAGAAAGAAGGTGCAACAGAGCTGTATGACGCATTAAACCATGAACCAGGCGTCAGTGTGACTGGCGGCGCTGGCCGGCCACAAAACATCACGATTCGAGGGATGTCGGGCAACCGTATCGTAATCGTTAAAGACGGTATCGCAATGTCGGATGGTTATGGGGCGGATGATTTAAATGATAGCGCCGGTCGCAACTCGTTTGACGTTGCGACGCTCAAACAGATTCAGGTGGTAAAAGGGGCCAGTTCGACCAGCTATGGCTCCGGTGCGATCGGTGGTGTTGTGATCCTCAAATCCAATACACCGGAAGACTTCCTCAACGGCGAAAATATTTACGTTGATGCCAGCGGGACGTACACAGGGATCAGTAATAAATATCGTGCTGCGTCTAATCTGGCGTTTCGTGTCGGCGATACCAGTAGCCTTCTTAGCGCGGCGTATTGGACTGGAGAAGAGACGCGCAACCACCGTCAGGATCTCTATAACCGGGATGTTGACGGTGTCAGTGCGGAATACACGCTGCACCACATAGTGAATGATCAGTGGCTGTTGAAAGCAAAAGCTGAGTTGTATTCAGAAACGATGAAGCGCCAAGAGGGCATTGCGTCGATTCAGACTGACGGCCTGTGGAACATAAAGGATTACAACGAAGAGAACACAACGTCGACGTACCTATTCTGGGTTGGGGCTGAGTACGATGCGTTACACACCTGGATGGACGCGCTCGATACCAAGTTTTACTACCGTACCACTGAGTACGATCAAGACACCAATCGTCTGATGAACCGTGACAACAATGGGATCACAGAGCAACGGCGCGAAATCGAACGTCGCCGCTTCAATGATGAATTAATAGGTTGGTCGTTGGACGTGAACAAAGTGCTGGATGTGGGCCGTGTAGAACACACCATAGTGTATGGTGCTGTGGTTGAAACCACATACCACGATCGTCCGGTCGATGAAACGCGCTCCGACTGGAATGGGGAAATCAGTGACTCTTCGACGCCATTTGCGCCAGCGCGCGGCTATTCTATGGGGGTATTCTTCCAGGATGCCATGCAGTGGAACAGGTGGACAGCCATGCTCGGGCTGCGTTTCGACGCGCATCGCCTGACCGCTGATGATGCCAATGCGATCGGCTACGAAGACTTGAAAGATAACAGCAGCAGCGAGCTGTCTCCGAGCGCCTCTTTAGCTTACCAGTTTACGCCGGATCTCAATGCCTATGTCAGTTACAAGCACGGCTACCGATCGCCTGAATATGACAAAACATACGGTTACGTCAGCCATGATTTTGTTCCGATCACTCCGTTTGTGATTCTGCCGAATTTCGATTTGGAAGCAGAAACCAGCGACAGTTTCGAAATCGGTACCAAATACGATGACGGTGCGCTGCGTGTTTATGGTGCGATTTTTTACAATAAATTCAATGACTTCATTAGCGTTGTCGACAAAGGTTTTAACGGTGCTAGCGGATTGTTCGAAAAACGCTATGAAAACATCGACGGTGTCGAAACTTACGGTGCGGAAGCGACGGTGGAATACGCGTTTGCTGACGACTGGACCGCTTCGACCAAAGCAGGCTGGGTGAACGGCAAAGATGATGACGGCGAATATGTTCGTTCCATTACACCTCTGGAAGGTAACGTCAGTTTGCGATATGACAATCGCCACCTGAACGGGTACGCACGTCTTAATTGGGCCGATGCCATGGACAGAACGCCAAGCTGCGCGACGGATCTCGGTTTGAAAGCGGATTGTGCCACCACATCTGGTTGGGCAACGGTGGATCTGGGCGTCGGCTACAACTTCAATGCCAACACTTATGTCAGCCTCAACGTGATTAACCTTTTCGACCGCGAATATGTGCGCTACCAGGAAGTGGCTGGCGTTGCTGAGTCTCAGACCCGCTTTTCTACTGAGCCGGGTCGTTACTTTACCGTCAACGCGCGTTATGCGTTTTAAGGAGTCAGCATGAAGCCTCAATTGAGTTTACTGGCGTTGAGCCTTGCGGCGACCACAGCGAATGCGGGTGAGTGGGATTACCCCGCGGGCAATGAAGTGGTGGCCGACCCGGCGGCGGCACGCGCTTACGTCGAGCTGCATTACCCAACGGCAGGAACCGCAACGCTACGTTATGAGTCGAATAGCCAGCTTGGTCATTACTACAATTTTGATATCCGCGTCGATGGCGCCTATCAACCGCAACGTACCCTCGTGATTCACACCGACCCCAGCGGGGTGGTGCAACGTGTGTTTAAGAGCCTCGAAGATACAGTGCTGCGTGACGGTGTGGCGATTACAGCCGCTGAGCTGGAACAACCGCGTCGACTTGAGGCGACAACGCCGCCCGATCTGGCCAGTGGGACGGTCACGACTGCCAGGGTGAACGTAGTGGATCCAGATCTACGCACAATGGACAAGCAACCTGCGCCGGATGGCCCCTGGCTGAGTGTGTCTGACTATCCTAATGCGCCTCGTTTTGTCGAACGTCAGGTGGATGTACTTGATGTGGGTGGACAAATTTATCTGTCAAATTCACGCGTGATGCAAGTTGATGCGGCGTACCTTGAGCAGCAGGACCCGGATAGCGGTACGTGGTCGCAAAGCGACAGTGCCTCCTTTCTGCCGCAAGAAGGTTTGACGCAAATCGCTGACTTAAACACGCTTAATCGTCTCACATTTGCCTCTGAAGACTTCGTTCAGGTGATGGCTTTTTATCAGATTGATCAGTCGTTGCAGTACCTGCAATCACTGGGCTTTGATTTGTTTGAAGATCCACTGTTGTTTGATGCGCGAGGGTTAGCCAATAACAACTCCAGCTATTTCTTCGGCCCTAAAGCGTTGATGTTCGGTGTCGGTGGTTCTCCGGATGCTATGGACGCTGACGTTGTGGTGCATGAGTTAGGGCACGCCATCCACTATCAAATCGTACCAGACTGGGGCTACGGGCACACCGGCGCTCTGGCAGAAGGATTTGCCGACTATTGGGCGGGTTCCAACAGTTACCGCAAACTGTATCAGCAGGGCAGTGACTTTGAGATTGATACCTTATTTAACTGGGATGGCTATTTCGGTAACAAAGTGTCGACACGCAGCTTGTGGAATCAGCGAGCGCGATACTTCGAACAGAGTGAATACCGAGCTCACGAGAGTGTGGCTGGAGAGTTAGGTGACGAACTGTGGTCAACACCGCTGTTTCAGACGCTGAAGCAAGCTGTGGCTCTCTATGGTGAAGAGGCCTTTAAAGAAGTCGACACCTTAGTGCTTGAGTCCATGTATGGTCTGGGCCGCGGGATGAAAATGCATGATCTGGCTGAGAGTATGATGTTTGTTGCAGACAAGCTCTATCCGGCACGTGAATATAAGCGATTGCTGAAGGAAAACCTGGCGTTGCACGGGTTGTTGAAAGCACCGTTTAACACCGAGCTTGATGCGCGTTACGTCGACAGCGGACAGCCCGTTAAGATTCGGTTGCTTAGCAATGGCAGGCAAGCCAGTGTTGAGGGGCGTGCTCAATCGTCGACTGGCGAATCTCAAACGCTGCGTTCGGACAAGTTTGAAACGTTGAACACAGAGCTGAAGCTCTCTGAAAATAACGTATGTGGCGAGGTGTTCACTGTCACCACTCAACTTGATTATCAGTACGAGCCGAACTTGCAGACACACACTTGGACGGATGTGCAGTCTCTTATCTCTGGCATTCCTCAGCTCAACCAAACCGTGCGGGTGCAAAACTCGGTTATCCCGGATGCCACGCAAGCAGACAACGGAAGTGTGAATTACGGATTCAAGAGTTTTAACTTCATTATTAACGACGATAGTCAGCTCATCGATGATGATCTGGCCATTTACGTCAAACTGGCACATGACAATCTGCAAGACGTAAAGCTGGTTCTGGTTTCTCCGGCCGGAACACGTCAAACCTTGATGGCCAATCAGGCTTACTCTCAGTCGTCTCGCTCACTTTACTGGGTGGGTCAGCATGATGCTCAGGCACAGGCGTTTACGGGTGAATCTCTGGCGGGCACTTGGCGGCTGGAAATCACCGATTTTTCTCTGGGCGATGCAGGCTCTTTGATCGAGTGGTCAGTTGGACGGCTGACAGGCTACAACTGTCGTCAAACGACGGATAACACTACTGAAAATAACAATAACGAATCCGGGTCCGGTGGCGGGTCACTCTCGTGGGGACTACTGC
>NZ_WXWP01000332.1:0-17484 GCF_009904765.1 Vibrio sp. V39_P1S14PM300 | reverse complement strand
TTGCCACACTGTCCATGGAGTTCGCCATGACCGCGGTAATCAACAACAACAGGTTGATTGGCCACATACCCAGCCAGCCCGGAATGGCTCCGTCTTCCAGTGCCGATTTGGTTGCACTGATAGCAAGGAAGTAAGTCAGGTAGATCAAGATCGCCGGGCCCATTTTGGCGAAACGCCCCTGGCGCGGGTTAACCGCAGAGAGCGGCACCACCAACATGGTCAGCAATGGAATACACACCACCAACGAGATCCGCCATTGCAGCTCCGCCTGGGCTTCCGGGTCCGGATTTTTGATCAGCTGATGAGTTGGGATCGCTTCCCAGTCGCGGCGCTTTTTCTTCACGTCACGTTGACCAATCAAGCCTTCATACTGCTCAAAATCGGTGATCATGTACTGCACGCTGGTTGGCATTCCTTCGTAGCGGGTACCGTTAAACATGCGAATCACCTGACGCCCGTCGCTGAGCTCTTTCACCACACCGGCGTCAGAAAAGGCCACGCTCGGCAACACCGAATCACGCGGACGCAGCTGAGCCACAAACACGTTTTCCAGTTGCTTGCCTTTAATGTCATCGATGAACATCACCGACGATCCATCCGGCGTACGCTGGAACGTGCCTTTTTGCAACAGATCCACACTGTTTTCGGAGGAAAACTCTTCCATCAGCTGCGCTTCTTTGTCCTGACTCCACGGTGACAGCCAGAACGCGTTAAATGCCGCGGCCGCACCGGTTATGATCGCCAGATACAGCGCCGCCCGGATCAGGAACTTATTGCCGATCCCCGTGGCGTTCATCACGGTAATTTCACTTTCCGCGTACAAGCGACCGAACGTCAGCAGGATGCCAATAAACAGACTCAGTGGCAGCATGAGCAGCCCCATCGACGGCATGTTCAACCCGACGATGGACATAATCATTCGTGCAGGAATTTCACCATCCGACGCTTCCGCCAAAACCCGGATAAACTTTTGGCTTAGAAACACGAGAAACAGCACAAAGAATATCGCTAATTGGCTCTTGAGTGTCTCGCGGATCAAATATCTAACAATAATCACGCTGAAATTACCTATACAAAACTTGTTTTTTTAGTCGAATCACTATAATTTCCCGTTGAACCTTTTATTTTTTAAAAATTTCACTAAGTGTTGAGGACCTTTTAAACTTAGTCCTGATTAAGGATTCAACAAGTTAAGCGTCCATTATCTAACATTTAGGTCTATTTGTCTTCAGGATGTAGGAGTACGCATGGAGTTCAGTGTAAAAAGTGGCAGTCCAGAGAAACAACGCAGTGCCTGTATCGTCGTTGGTGTCTTTGAGCCACGTCGCCTTTCTCCAGTAGCCGAACAATTAGATAAGATTAGCGATGGCTACATAAGTTCACTACTTCGTCGTGGTGATCTGGAAGGAAAACCGGGGCAGATGTTGCTGCTTCACCAAGTACCAGGCGTTCTGTCTGAACGTGTTCTGCTTGTCGGATGTGGCAAGGAGCGTGAACTTGGTGAGCGTCAGTACAAAGAAATCATTCAGAAAACCATCAGTACGCTGAATGAAACCGGCTCGATGGAAGCGGTCTGCTTCCTGACTGAACTGCATGTGAAAGGCCGTGATACCTATTGGAAGGTCCGCCAGGCGGTGGAAGCAACCAAAGATGGCCTGTACACCTTTGATCAATTCAAAACCGTCAAACCGGAAACCCGTCGTCCGCTGCGTAAACTGGTATTTAATGTCCCGACTCGTCGCGAACTGAGCCTGGGTGAAAAAGCGATCACGCACGGTCTGGCTATCTCATCTGGCGTGAAAGCGTGTAAAGATCTCGGTAACATGCCACCCAACGTTGCCAACCCGGCGTATCTGGCCTCTCAGGCTCGACGTCTGGCTGACGACTACGAGACCATCACCACCAAAATCATTGGTGAGCAAGAGATGGAAAAGCTGGGTATGACGTCTTACCTGGCGGTTGGTCGTGGCTCGAAAAACGAGTCCATGATGTCGATCATCGAATACAAAGGCCACCCAGATGCGAACACCAAACCTATCGTGTTGGTGGGTAAAGGTCTGACATTTGACTCAGGCGGTATTTCACTCAAACCCGGCGAAGGCATGGATGAGATGAAGTACGACATGTGTGGTGCAGCTTCGGTATTTGGTGCGATGAAAGCATTGGCCAAACTGAATCTGCCTTTGAACGTAGTGGGTGTCCTGGCTGGGTGTGAGAACATGCCAGGCAGCAACGCATACCGTCCGGGTGACATTCTGACCACCATGTCCGGTCAGACTGTCGAAGTTCTCAATACGGACGCAGAAGGTCGTTTGGTCCTGTGTGATGCACTGACCTACGTTGAGCGTTTCGAACCCGATTGTGTGGTCGACGTTGCAACGCTGACTGGCGCCTGTGTGATCGCGCTGGGTCATCACATCAGCGGGGTTCTGTCGAACCACAACCCGCTGGCGCACGAGTTAGTGAATGCGTCTGAACAGGCCAGTGACCGTGCATGGCGCCTGCCAATGGCGGACGAATACCATGAACAGCTGAAGAGCCCGTTTGCGGATATGCAGAACATCGGCGGTCGTCCGGGCGGCACCATTACGGCCGGTTGCTTCCTGTCGAAGTTCACGAAAAAGTACAATTGGGCGCACCTGGATATCGCCGGTACGGCGTGGAAATCTGGCGCAGCGAAAGGCTCAACTGGCCGACCAGTCTCGATGCTTGTCCAGTTCCTCCTGAACCGCAGCGGCCAAGAGACAGAAGAATAATTTCTGCAAACATCCAAAAGGGCCGTCAGGCCCTTTTTTAATACCACTTTCACCACGACGAAAACGCAATGCAAACGGCAACCTTTTACATCGTTAAAGACGGCAGCCCGCAAGCTGAGCCCGTTGGCTTTATACCGTATGTGGTTTTTCTGGCCCACCACTTTGCCAAGCAAGGGGTTAAGGTCTACCTCAACTGTCACAATAAAGTTCATGCTGAACAGCTGGCCGAAGCGTTCTGGCAAGTTGAGCCGGATCAGTTCGTCGCGCACAATCTGGTGGGGGAAGGCCCGAAATACGCCACCGCGATCGAAATCGGATTTCAAGGTGTTCGCCCGAGCTGGAACCGCCAGTTGGTGATTAATCTGGCCGATAATGAGACAACCTTTGCGAACAAGTTTGTCGAAGTGGTAGACTTCGTCCCCTGCGAGGAAAAAGCGAAGCAGCTCGCAAGAGAAAGGTATAAACTTTACCGTCAGGCTGGCTACCAGTTGCAGACGGTCGAAATACAACACCCGTAACGGTCAATCCTTATAGTTAAGCTCTCTCTTCAGAGAGTTCACTTATAGAGATTGACCACTGATTTAAACCATCAACGTATCCATTTAAGAGCGCTATGGAAAAGACATACAACCCAACTTCAATCGAACAAGCTCTGTATCAGACTTGGGAAGAGAAAGGCTACTTTAAGCCACACGGTGACACGACTAAAGAATCATACAGCATCATGATCCCGCCACCGAACGTCACTGGTAGCCTGCACATGGGCCACGCGTTCCAGGATTCCATCATGGATACACTGATCCGTGCTGAGCGTATGAAGGGTAAAAACACCCTTTGGCAAGTGGGTACCGACCACGCGGGCATCGCAACTCAGATGGTGGTTGAGCGTAAGATCGCAGCAGAAGAAGGCAAAACCAAGCACGATTACGGCCGTGATGCGTTCATCGACAAGATCTGGGAATGGAAAGGCCAGTCTGGCGGCACCATTACCAAACAGCTGCGTCGTCTGGGTGCCTCGGTCGACTGGGACCGTGAACGTTTCACCATGGACGATGGCTTGTCTAACGCGGTTCAGGAAGTGTTCGTGCGTCTGTACGAAGACGATCTGATCTATCGCGGTAAGCGTCTGGTGAACTGGGATCCAAAACTGCACACAGCGATCTCGGACCTGGAAGTTGAAAACAAAGACAAAAAAGGCCACATGTGGCATTTCCGCTACCCGCTAGCCGACGGTGTGAAAACCGCCGACGACAAAGACTACATCGTTGTAGCGACGACCCGCCCTGAAACCATGCTGGGCGACACCGGTGTGGCGGTTAACCCAGAAGATCCTCGTTACAAAGATCTGATCGGTAAAGAAATCCTGCTTCCTGTCGTTGACCGTCGTATCCCTATCGTGGGTGACGAGCATGCAGATATGGAAAAAGGTACTGGCTGTGTGAAAATCACGCCAGCGCACGATTTCAACGACTACGAAGTCGGTAAGCGCCACCAGCTACCAATGATCAACATCCTGACGTTTGACGCGAACATTCGTGACACGGCTGAAGTGTTTAACACCAACGGCGAAGCAAGCGATGCTTACTCCACCGAGATTCCAGCCAAATACCAAGGTATGGAGCGTTTTGCGGCGCGTAAAGCGATCGTGGCAGAATTTGAAGCACTTGGCCTGCTGGACGAAATCAAAGACCACGACCTAACCGTTCCTTACGGTGACCGTGGTGGCGTGGTTATCGAACCGATGCTGACTGACCAATGGTATGTACGTACTGCTCCACTTGCAGAGACAGCAACCAAAGCGGTGGAAGACGGCGAAATCCAGTTCGTACCTAAGCAATACGAAAACATGTACTTCTCTTGGATGCGCGACATTCAAGACTGGTGTATCTCTCGTCAGCTTTGGTGGGGTCACCGCATCCCGGCATGGTACGACAACGACGGCAACGTTTACGTAGGTCGCACAGAAGAGGAAGTTCGTCAGAAGAACGGCCTGGCGCCTGTTGTTGTTCTACGCCAAGACGACGACGTACTGGATACCTGGTTCTCTTCAGCGTTATGGACGTTCGGCACGCAAGGTTGGCCAGAGAACACTGACGATCTGAAAACCTTCCACCCTTCAGACGTACTCGTCACTGGTTTCGACATCATCTTCTTCTGGGTTGCTCGTATGATTATGATGACGATGCACTTCTGTAAAGATGAAAACGGCAAGCCGCAAGTACCATTTAAGACGGTTTACGTGACCGGTCTGATCCGTGACGAAAACGGCGACAAAATGTCGAAGTCAAAAGGTAATGTCCTTGACCCAATCGATATGATTGATGGCATCGATCTGGAATCTCTGGTTGAGAAGCGCACCGGTAACATGATGCAGCCTCAACTTGCGGCGAAGATCGAAAAGAACACGCGTAAGACGTTTGAAAATGGTATCGAAGCCTACGGTACTGACGCGCTGCGTTTCACTCTGGCCGCGATGGCATCAACCGGTCGCGACATCAACTGGGATATGAAGCGCCTGGAAGGTTACCGTAACTTCTGTAACAAGCTTTGGAACGCTAGCCGCTACGTGTTGATGAACACCGAAGAGCAGGATTGTGGCTTTAACGGTGGCGAGATCGAATATTCACTGGCTGATAAGTGGATCGAGTCTCAGTTTGAACTGGCAGCCAAAGACTTTAACCATCATCTGGACAACTTCCGTCTCGATATGGCATCGAACACCCTCTACGAGTTTATCTGGAACCAATTCTGTGACTGGTATCTGGAACTGACCAAGCCTGTGCTTTGGAAAGGTTCGGAAGCGCAGCAACGCGGCACACGTCGCACTCTCATCACAGTACTTGAGAAAACGCTGCGCCTGGCGCATCCGGTGATCCCATACATCACCGAAACCATTTGGCAGAGCGTGAAACCATTGGTAGACGGCGTTGAAGGTAACACCATCATGCTTCAAGCCCTGCCTCAGTACAATGAAGTGAACTTCCACCAAGAAGCACTCGATGACATCGAATGGGTGAAGTCTTTCATTACCAGTATTCGTAACCTGCGTGCAGAATACGACATCAACCCAGGCAAACCACTGGAAGTGATGCTCAAAGCCGCCAGCGAGAAAGACGCAGTGCGCCTGGAAGCCAACAAACAAGTATTGGTTTCTCTGGCGAAGCTTGAGTCTGTGCGCGTGCTCGCCGCCGGTGAAGAGATGCCAGCGTGTGCCACTGCACTGGTAGCGAAGTCTGAACTGATGATCCCAATGGCGGGCTTGATCGACAAAGACGCAGAACTGGCTCGTCTGGATGGCGAAATCAAGAAAACCGAAGGTGAAATCAAGCGTCTGGAAGGCAAGCTGAACAACGAAGGCTTTGTCGCTAAAGCGCCGGAAGCGGTCGTTGCGAAAGAGCGCGAGAAGCTGGACGGTTACAAAGAAACGCTGGTGAAACTGGCCGAGCAAAAGACCACCATCGCCGCGCTGTAACGCGGAGACAGGCACCCAAAAGGCAGCGATTTCGCTGCCTTTTTTCTGTCTGGATTCATTCGATAAGCGGACTATACCAAGCGGTTTTGTTCGCGCCCTTCTACAAATGCCTGGATGTTCTCGATCAGAATGTGGGCCAGTTTTTCAATCGATGAGTCACTGCCCCAAGCCACATGCGGAGTCAGTAGCAGGTTGGGCATGTTCATGTTCGCCAACAACGGATTGTGCTCATCCGCTGGCTCAGTACTGAAGACGTCTACGCCCGCCGCGCCAATCCCCCCTCTCTGTAACGCAGCCACCAGTGCGGCTTCATCCACTAGGCCACCGCGACCAGTATTGATCAATACCGAATCAGGCTTCATCCGGGCCAACTCTTTGGCACCGATCAAATGGTGCGTTTCGGCGTTCAACGGACAGTGCAGAGTCAGAACATCGGCCAGCATCAGTACCTGTTCAAACGGCAAGTAGCCTTCCCGGCACTGCTGCGCACCTTTACGTTCAGCAAAAATAACGTGCATCCCCAACGCTTGGGCCAGTACCGCGGTTGCCTGCCCCAACTCGCCACTGCCTATCACACCCAGCGTGGCCCCGGCAATGTCTCCGATCGGATGCGTAAAGAAGCAGAACTGCTTGTTGCGCTGCCATTCTCCCTGTTGGATATCCTGATGGTAGCCCACCAAGTTGCGCCGCAGTGCAAACATCATCGCGACTACATGCTCAGGAACCGACTGAGTGGCATACCCTCTGACATTGGCAACAGCGATACCGAGCGAACGACAAGTCTGGAGGTCGACATTGTTATATCCGGTTGCCGCCACTGCGATCAATTTCAGCTCCGGAAGACGGCGCAGTAATGGCTCATCCAGCACAACTTTGTTGGTGATGACGATATCGGCACTTTGCACCCGCTCAAACACGTGATCAGGCGCGGTTAAGTCATATTCTACCCATTGATGATCAAACGGCAGATGCGGCAGACGGATATGAGCCGGGATAGTGGCCCGGTCGAGAAACACAATAGTAGGCAGCGACATACAATCTCCTTGTGCTGCCTAAGCGGTCTCGTTATGGACGCGGCAGCATTTTATAGTCTGGCAATTTTCGCACAGGATCGAAATAATCAAAGAGCATCTCCTGCGCTTCAGGATAGAAATCACACGGCACAAAGATATTGCGCAACCAGTGACTACGCGGGTGGTAGAAACTCAGCTCTGCCGCATGCAATTCTAAACGCTCAGAAAACTGATACGCCTCTTGCTCAGCATAGAACTCATCCCCGACGATCGGGTGTCCTATCGCTTGCATGTGGACCCGTAACTGATGCGAGCGCCCGGTGATCGGAAACAGCCGCACCACCGTTGTTTTCTCTTCACGTTTGGCAACCTGATACAAAGTGCGGGAAGGCTTACCGTGTTCATGGCTCACCATCTGTTTTGGCCGATTTGGCCAATCACAACACAAGGGCAGATCCACTTCCCCCTCCTGTTGCTCAACCTCTCCCCACACGCGTGCATAGTACACTTTATGTGTCAGTCGATATTGGAACTGTTTCTTCAGCGCCGCTTCCACATGGCGATTTTTGCCAAACACCATTAATCCAGACGTCGACATATCCAATCGATGTACTACTTTGACATCAAGATAGCTCTCCAGAAGACGGCTCCACATGCTGTCGTAATGCTCTTCCAGTCGCCCGGGAACCGACAACAGGCCCGAGGGTTTGTTGACGGCAATGATGTGGTCATCTTCATAAACCACATCGACCCAGGGTTGGGTTGGCGGGTGATATTCCAGCATGGCCATAGTTTGTCTCTACTCAATCGATGACCGACGAGTATAACAGGAGAGCCAGAGCGGCTGAATGCCCATCTGTCACGATAAAATGGTCACAACCATGTAAATCTCTTTGGACGGAGTAAAAATTTATGATACTCATAGAGAATATTGACAAAAATAAAAACGCCTGAAAAAACAAATACAACATAAAGGAAGAATGAGAATGGACACTGCCGCCGTGCAAACGTTGGAGAAGCGCGCTTCTCTGCCTCAACTGATACGCTCTCTGGGCCCCGGAATAATGATGGCTGCCGCCTGTGTCGGTGGCTCCCACCTGGTCGCCTCCACCAAAGCCGGTGCCATCTACGGCTGGCAATTGGCCGCACTGATCCTGCTGGTCAACCTGTTTAAATACCCCTTTTTCCGGGCCGGTATCCAGTACACCATGGGCACGGGGGAGAGCCTGGTCGAAGGTTATGCTAAGCTGGGGCGCCCGTATCTGTGGTTGTTTGTCGCACTGGCGGTGATTTCCGCGATCATTAACACCGCGGCCCTGACGCTCTTCAGCGCCAGCCTGCTCGGCTATTTCATGCCGCTCGAGCTGCCGATGACCACACTGGCCATCATTGTTCTGGTCACTTGCCTGGTGATCCTGTTTGCCGGTCACTACAAAGCGCTGGACACCCTGTCTAAGGCCATCATGCTGATCCTGACTTTGGCAACACTGCTGGCCGTCGCGGTCGCGGCCGGAAATCCGGTCGCCACGCCGACCACATTCGAAGCGCCTTCTCCCTGGTCTCTGGCCGCCATCGGTTTTATTGTGGTGACCATGGGCTGGATGCCAGCTCCGATTGAAATTTCCAGCCTGACGTCGATGTGGCTTAAGAGTCAGCGTCGTCATCAACAGGTTACCGCTCAGTCAGCGCTGTTCGATTTCAATGTCGGCTACATCGGCACGGCACTGCTGGCCATTGTGTTTCTCGCTTTGGGCGCCCTGGTGCTGCATGGTACGGGAGTAGAACTGTCTCAATCTGGTGTCGGCTTCTCTCACCAACTGGTCAGCCTGTACGCCTCCACCATTGGTGAGTGGTCACGTTACCTGATCGCGGTGATCGCCTTTTTTGCGATTTTCGGCAGTACGATTACCGTGATCGATGGCTATTCACGAGTGATTTCCGAGTCTCAGCGCCTGCTGCGTAATCAAGAAGAGGCCAATCCTAAAATAACTCAGGCCTGGATGCTGCTGGTGTCTGGTGCCGCTCTGGCCATTCTGATGTTCTGGATGTCAGCGCTGTTACCCATGCTTGACTTCGCCATGGTGATGGCATTTATGACCACCCCTTTCTTCGCGTTATTGAACTACATTCTGGTGACTCGCACCGCGCTGCCGGCCAATCTGGCCTTGAGTCGTAAACTCAGATGGTTGTCGCTCGCCGGTCTGGTTTATCTGTTTGGCTTTCTGGCGCTGTTTGTGTGGTGGAAGTGGTTGATGTAACGCCGGCCTGAAAAGCGCCATCGGTATCCAGAAAACACAAAGGGCAAGCTCACGCTTGCCCTTTGTCGTACAGTCTTTACCGCTAAATACTGTTACAACTGACCGATAAGGTATCCACGACGACTGCGTTCACATTGACGTTAATGTCCTGTGAACCATTAAATCCGTTGTCGCAGGTGACCGCCAACGTGTAGGTACCATCATCATGATCGGTGGTCGCCACACTGACCAGCCCGAAATCAATCGCCAGCCCAGTCGCAGTCACCGTATGACCACCGTGTCCGACCACGGAGTTGTCTGCTTGGCGTAGCGTTAAGGTCACGTTGGTGGTACTGCCTTCATCCTGGGCGACCGTATCCGGAGACACCGCACTCAACGACGTATCGACTGCCGTTATCGTCAGCGGCGCTGTGTTGCTCAGCACCTCGCCGCCTACCGTCGCGGAAATCGTATAACTGCCGGCGTCCGTCGCTGACACGGTGGCACTGTAAGTACCGTCAGCATTATCGGTGATATCCGTAAACACCAGTCCAGACGGCGATGACGCCAACTCCAGCGTTCCGCCGCTTTGCGTATAATCCTGATTATCGCCGTCTTTGAGTGTCACAGTCAGAGTTGTGGTCGCGGCGATATCCATCGCTTCATTCGCGACGGCCAGCGTTGAGTTGGTGACAATATCCACCACAGACAGGAATTCCACCGTTACGCTGCCTCCCAGTGCATTACCATCAATACTGCCTGAGACAGTGACCGACTGTGCATTCGACGAAGTGATTTTGGCGGTATACGTCCCATCTCCCTGCGAGGTGATCTCCGTAATGGAGACTCCAGAATCCGGGCTCGCCACCAGCGTTAAGGTACCGCTGTTATCACTTCTATCATTACCATACTGATCTTTTTCCTGCACTGTCAGTGTGATGGTTGACGTACCATCGGCCGGCGCCGTTGATGCCGATGCACTGATGGTGGTTTGGCTGTAATCTATCGCCAGGACCTCGCTACAGAAGGTGTGATCCGAAGGCAGTGCGATATCGAACACAACCGGCTGTGAATCACTGGCGGTCACCGTTTGCCGCTCGCCCCAGTAATACTGGTTGTCCAGTCGCACGTACGCCGACCCTTCGTACTGAACCGTATCGACGGCGCGGCTCTCCTGAGCGGTGCCGTCCTCATCCACTTGTCCCCACAAGTATTGGCCGTAGTCTTGGTTATACATCCAATAGTACGCCGAAGGCGCGGCTTTCTCGCGGGTGACATCTTGCTGATCATCAAGACAAACCAAGCGCACGTTTACGGTTTGGTCGATCTTATCGCACAGCTCCAGCGACATGAGCTGGATTTCATCCAGATTCGCGCTGGCCGTGAACTCGACCTGTCCCCAGGTTTGTCCGCCATAGTAGTACAGACGATAGAGCCCATCTTGCAGCAAATTCGTCAGTGACAGCGTATCCCCAGAGATCTCGCCGGACGACTCATAGGAATAACCGGAATAGAGGTAATAACGGCCAGAGGTCACCGCCTGAGCAACACTGGTGTTGGTCGGACACACCAGCTTCAGACTTGGCTGGATATCAATCGTCGGTGGATTAGTGATATTCAGGGTGGCTTTCAGCGACTTGGTGTTATCCCCCGACAAACCAAAACAAAAATCGTCCAGATCCAGGCCGGTGTCACCACTGGCAACCGATGTCACCTGACCATCAACTTCTATCGAGGCTAGTAAGCTGTTGCCCTGACTGTCCAGCAAATCAAAATGCCCCGCAAACGCCGGTACCCGGTTAATTTCCAGTTTTTCCGGATTGTCACCCCAGCCCGACGGCTTGTAGGCCCAGCCACCGCCAGCTTTAGCAAACGACAGTCTCAGTTTCTGATTATTCGGCTCACCATTTTGGTCGACCACATCGATGTCCAGCTTACAACGATCCTGACCATACCAGTCGAGATTATAATAAGACAGATGAGTGATCTGCTTGGATAGGGTAAAGGTATCGCTGTTTTCCTTCACGATACTCGCCTCCCCTTCATAGTGCCATTTACCCGTGGTGTCGGTATAACTCCAGATCGGGATGGTTTGATCATTGAGAGAAAGCGGTGCGCCGGTATTTGGGTTAGTGGTGGACTTAGGCACGTCAAAGGTCAGGCGAATCCCGCTGCCATCAAAGCCTTTGACCTGATTGCCCGCTTCGTCTTCCAGTTCGATGGCCACAAAGCCTGCAGAAATAAAGGTCAACCCGGTAGCAGAGCGAATGTCTGCCGGTAAATCACCGGTGACTTCTTGTGGCGACAGCCCCCCCGGGAACAGGTACAACGGATTGTTGTCTGCGTCGGCAATCCCCTGGGGATCGGCGGAGAACATCATCAACGACGCGGTGATGTCACCGACGGGCACAAACACCGAACCGTCTTCTGCCAGCAGGGTCGTACCGGCAGGGATGGTTAAACTGGCGCTGGCTCCATCGAGAATCCGCCCCCCGCTGGTGGTAGTTGACTGGATAGGCGTGGACAACGTCAGCGTGCTCGCGGTTGAGGAACCGGACATGGCGACGATTTGCGCTGCGTACGCAGTCGCCACATCGTCAGAGGAAGATTTCGGCATCACCTCGACCCAGTAGCTCGTCTCCATCGACGTTTGGGTCAGATCGAAATATTGGGAGTTAGAGAAAAAGCCTTTGCCGTGCGTCACCAATGTCAAACTGGCTCGGCTGTCACCACTGGAGGACGCGTTGAAAACACTGATAGAAATTGGCACGATGCCTGAGTCCGGAACCAGCAGCACATTGCTTTGATAAGCCTCCCCGTCAACATAACCGGCCACCTCACGCCCCGAAACGTCAGTCACACTCACCCGAAAGTCCTGTGACTGATTGCTGACATCAAACACAAATCTCACTTCCAGATTCGATAGTGGCGTGTCATCGGTCGTATTGGTCACATTGAACGACAATGCCTGCACCTGGCTGGACACATCATCGTCGGAGTCACTGTTACACCCGACCAGTCCCAATGTCGATAACATCAGTACCACAGCGGCTCTGAGGCATCCATTCTTGAATCGTCTACCCATTTCATATCCTTATTATTCACGTCAACAACATAAGCAATAAGTAGGATATGAAGTATTTTCATGTTTTCCATGAAATATGGGTAAGAAATGTCCGGGTCTGCGACTCCCAACTCATTGAATGCGTGATAAAAGTCACCCTATCAGGCCCTGATTGAGGCTTCGCCAACAAAAAACCTGCCGCAGCAGGTTTTTTTGTTGGCAACAGACCAGTCTGTGTCTGCCCTGAGAGTGTCACAGCATGGCTCAGTTATGAGACACCACAATCAGACGCAGAGAGTCCAGCTGATACTGAGCACGATTGATGTAATCCGACAATGCCTGAATCTGACGCTCGATGGCTTCCAGCTCTTCATCACGGATATTTGGATTGACGGCTTTGAGTGCCTGTAGGCGCCCCAGCTCACTGTTGAGACTGGCCTGCATCTCCTGCTGAGCCTGATCACGTACCGCCGCGACCTGCTCGACAATGCGCTGATCAGCCTGTTCAATCAACTGATGCACCTGCGCCTGTACTGAGTTCACCAACTTGCTGGCCAAATGACGGTTCACCGGACTCAGCTGACGGTTAAAGCTTTCGAACTCCACCTGAGCGGACAGATCGTTGCCCTGTTTATCAAGCATCAGTCGGATTGGCGTCTGCGGCAGGAAGCGGTTGATGCCACTGCTTTTTGGTGCCTGCGCATCCACCAGATAAACCAGCTCGAGCAAAATGGTGCCCACCGGCAGGGCTTTGTTTTTCAGCAGCGACACCGCACAGGTGCCGACCCCTTCACTCATCAGCAGATCAATCCCTCCCTGAATCATCGGGTGCTCCCAACTGATGAAGTGCATATCTTCGCGTGACAGCGCTGTATCCCGGTCAAACGTGATGGTGGCGCCTTCATACGGCAACCCCGGATAGCTCGGTACCATCATATGCTCCGACGGGGTGACCACCAAGGCGTTCTCGCCTTTGTCATCCTGATTAAGACCAATGGTGTCAAACAGGCTAAGAGCAAACGTCACCAAATTGGTATCGCCGTCGGTTGAAGCAATTTTTTCCACGATTTGCTGCGCTTTGTCGCCACCATTAGAGTGCATTTCCAGTAAACGGTCACGCCCCTGTTCGAGCTGCGATTTCAATGACTTGTTCAGCTTGGCAGACGCCTCTATCACCTCATCCAGCGCGTCCACATTTCCGCTGGCCAGCATCTCAATCAGCGCATCGGCGTACTGATCGTACACCGCGCGCCCGGTCGGGCAGGTTTCAGCAAACGCGTTCAGACCTTCATCAAACCAACGAGCGAGGATCGCCTGTGCCGTGTCTTTCAGGTACGGCACATAAATGTCGATATCGCGTTGTTGTCCAATCCGATCCAGACGACCGATACGCTGCTCCAGCAGATCCGGGTTGAACGGCAGATCGAACATCACCAACTGATTAGCAAACTGAAAGTTGCGCCCTTCCGAGCCGATTTCACTGCAAATCAGTACCTGAGCGCCGCCCTCTTCCTGTGCAAAGTACGCCGCCGCTTTATCACGCTCGAGAATCGACATCCCCTCATGGAAGACCGTTGCGCGGATCCCTTCACGCTCTCGCAACGCCTGCTCCAGTTGCAGTGCCGTGTTGGCTCGCGATGCAATCACCAGGATCTTCTCGCTGCGTTTTTCTTTGATCTTCTCCAGCAGCCAGTTGACCCGAGAGTCGAACTGCCACCAACTGGCGTCATCGCCTTCAAATTCCTGGAAGATTTCTTCCGGATAGAGGTTCTTTAAAGCCCGGGCCTGATCGCTCATCTTGCCACCCAACATACCGGCAACGCGCATCGACGTAGTGTACTGTGACGGAATGTCCATCGGCAGCAACTGTACATTGCGCTGCGGGAAGCCTTTGATGGCGGCACGGGTGTTGCGAAACAGCACGCGTCCGGTGCCGTGGCGGTCCATCAGGTTGTCGATCAATTCCTGACGGGCACTCGCTTTGGCGTCTTGGTCGCTGTTGCTTTCAATGATTCGAAACAGTGGTTCGACATCCTGCTCGGACAACAACTCACTGATCTGGTTTTTGGCTGCATCCGCCAGTTGCTCACCGGCAAACAGCGCCGCCACCGAGTCGGCCACAGGGGCATATTGTGCTTCTTCTTCGACAAACGCGGCGTAATCGTAAAAGCGATCCGGATCGAGCAGACGCAAACGGGCAAAGTGGCTCTCACGTCCCAGTTGCTCAGGCGTCGCGGTCAACAGCAGCACTCCCGGTGTTTTCTCTGCCAGCGCTTCAATCACCTGATATTCACGGCTCGGATTATCCTGACTCCACTCCAGGTGATGCGCTTCGTCCACCACCAACAAATCCCACTCTCCTTCCAGCGCCTGTTCAAAACGCTGGCGGCTCTTGCGCAGGAAATCCAATGAACACAACACGTACTGCTGCGTATCAAACGGGTTGTCGGCTTCTTCGAACGCTTCGACACAACGCTCTTCATCAAAAATGGAGAAATGGAGGTTGAAACGACGCATCATCTCCACCAGCCACTGATGCTGCAGGGTTTCGGGTACCACAATCAGAATGCGCTCCGCACGCCCAGACAGGACCTGCTGGTGAATGATCATCCCAGCTTCGATGGTTTTCCCCAGCCCCACTTCGTCCGCCAGCAGCACACGCGGCGCATGACGGCGGCCAACTTCGTGAGCAATGTACAATTGATGAGGGATGAGGCCGGCGCGCATGCCACACAAACCACGCATCGGGCTCTTGTGTTGTTGGTATTGATTGCTCAGGGCACGATAACGCAGGACAAAATTGTCCATACGATCAATCTGGCCGGCGTACAGTTTGTCCTGTGGCTTATTGAAACGAATCTGGTTGCTGAGCATGATTTCACGCAGCACCACACCGCTTTCGCCGGTGTCTTGCCGGGTGCCGATATAGCTGAACAGACCATTGCTTTCCTGCACGTCCTCAACGCTCAGAGACCAGCCTTCCTGACATTCGATAAGGTCACCGGGATTAAATGTCACCCGGGTCACTGGCGCATCTTTGCGGGCATAAACCCGGTTTTCCTCCGATGCTGAGAACATCAGCGTTACGGTTCGAGCATCCATTGCTACGACGGTACCTAATCCCAAATCGCTTTCCGTATCGCTAATCCAGCGCTGCCCCAAAGCAAATGTCATGAATCGACTACCTCATCTGTTGGTCTGAAACTATTTTAGTGTGAATCCCACCTGTTGAAAGGCGACTGAACAGGATAATCCGGCTCAGTAAGGAGGTGGAAAAAAGGCCGCTAATATTACTTGAAGCTGTGATACAGGTCACGTGCAAACACCCCGTTTACGACGTTTTTTTTACCGCGCTTTTGTGGCTGAAATCAAACTGTAAGAAATTCGTGTCATTCCTAGTCAGGAGTGTTGCTATACTCGAACTGAATATGCAGGACAGCACTTACGGACTCATAAGCTTAAGCCTGTATCTTCGGTATACGAGACGATGTATCAACACGGGTTTGCAGCACGTAGTGGATTTCTCCCTCGCATCCCGGCAAGCAGAAATCCGTCACCTCTGTTGCAAGCATCTTCGGCTAAGCACGCCGCGCTGCGGCAAGGAGACGCTTATGGGCGATACGGATCGGAAACTGTTTGTACTCGACACCAATATCCTTCTTCACGAACCTTTTGCCATCTATTCCTTCCAAGAACACGACGTGGTCATTCCCATGACCGTCCTCGAAGAACTCGACCGAATCAAAGACAGCAAACGCGATGTGGCGCGCGATGCTCGTGTGGCGATTCGCGCACTTGAAGACCTGTTCCGTGACGCCACTCCCGATCAGATTTCAGAAGGCATTCCCATCAATAAGGAAGGCAATGAGACAGGCCACATCTCCATTCTGGCCGATTTTGAACTGCAGGAAACCGTCAAAGCCTTCACCGACAAAGAGGGTGACAACCGGATTCTCAACGCGGTGTTGTACCTGCAAAATAAACGGGCGCCGCGCGAAGTCGTGTTGATCACCAAAGACATCAATATGCGTCTGCGTGCCAAAGGTGCCGGCGTGCGCTTTGTCGAAGACTACCGGACCGATCAACTGATCGATGACGTTCAGTACCTGACCAAAGGCTTTCAGCAGGTAGAAGGTGACTTCTGGAGCAACATCGATCAGGTCGACAGCCGTACCATCAACGGCTACACCTATCACACTCTGGCCCGTGGGCCGTTTGAACCGACCTTCATTAATCAATACGTCATCGACCAGGAAAGTGACTTCGCCGGACGAGTCGAGTCGATCAATCCGGAGCAAATTACGCTGCGCGATCTCAGCCGCGAACGTATGATGCACCGCAAAGCGTGGGATATCACGCCGAAAAACATCTATCAGGGCATGGCGCTGGATGCCCTGCTCGATCCCGACATCGATCTGGTGATCCTCACCGGAGCAGCCGGCAGTGGTAAAACCCTGTTGGCGATGGCGGCGGCGCTTGAGCAGACCATTGAGAAAGGCATGTTCGATAAGATCATCGTCACCCGTAATACGCCAGATATCGGTGAGTCCATCGGCTTCCTGCCCGGGACAGAAGAAGAGAAAATGATGCCCTGGCTGGCGGCGGTCACCGACACACTGGAAGCGCTGCACAAACACGATCACTGCACTGAAGGCTCTCTCAAATACATCTGCGACAAAGCCAACATTCAGTTCAAGTCGATCAACTTCATGCGCGGCCGCTCAATTCAAAATGCATTTGTGCTGCTCGATGAATGTCAGAACCTGACCGCTTCACAGATCAAAACCATCATTACCCGCTGTGGTGAAGGTACGAAGATCGTTTGCTCGGGTAACCTGGCCCAGATCGACTCTCACTACCTGACTCCGGTCACCTCCGGCCTGACCTACATGGTTGAACGCTTCAAAAACTTTGAAGGCAGCGCCAACATTCACCTCAACGG
>NZ_WXWP01000319.1:0-17552 GCF_009904765.1 Vibrio sp. V39_P1S14PM300 | reverse complement strand
TTTCTTCCAATCAATCTCGGTATTGGTGGGTTCTGGCCGTTAATGATCATGGCCGTCCTGGCATTCCCGATGACATTTCTGGCCCACCGGGGGCTAGCAAGATTTGTGCTTTCTTCGCAAAATAAGCAATCGGATTTTACTGACGTGGTGGAAGAACACTTCGGCGCTCAGGCTGGACGCCTGATTTCCCTGTTGTATTTTCTGTCTATTTTTCCGATTCTGTTGATTTATGGCGTCGGACTGACCAATACCGTCGAAAGTTTTCTGATTAATCAGGCTGGCATGGCGTCACCACCGCGTGTGCTCTTGTCTGGTGTGCTGGTGTTCACCATGATTGCGATCATGATGGGTGGCGAGAAATTGATGCTTCGCGCATTCGCCGCAATGGTATACCCACTGGTTGCGATTCTTGGCTTTTTGTCTCTGTACCTTATCCCAAACTGGCAAATGCCGTCACTGGATATGCCAAACATCGCCAACTTCAGTCAAACACTGTGGCTTGCCGTCCCCGTCGTCATTTTTTCGTTCAGTCACGCGGCAGCCATTTCCAGTTTTGTCGGCGTACAACGTCGCCACTATGATGATCAGGCAACGGTCAAATCCGAGCAGATTTTAAAGCGTACCAGCATTATGCTGATTGCCTTTGTGCTGCTGTTTGTCTTCTCTTGCGTGTTGACGCTTTCTCCGCAGCAACTCGCTGAAGCTAAACAGCAAAACGTCTCTGTACTGTCTTATCTGGCCAATGTCACTCACAACCCGTTTATTGCCACTTTGGGCCCGCTGGTCGCATTCATCGCCATTACTTCCTCGTTCCTTGGCCACTTCCTCGGCGCACGTGAGAGTCTGAATGGCTTGGTGACTAAACACAGCGACCTGAGCTACTCACAAGCCGACAAACTGGGCGTGGTAGCGATGTTCTTTGCGATCTGGTTTGCGGCTGTCATGAATCCGAGCATTCTGGGCATGATGGAAGCACTGTCTGGCCCGGTCATCGCCATGATTCTGTTCATCATGCCAATGATCGCGGTCTATAAAGTGGATTCGCTCAAAGCATACCGTGGCCGACTGAGTACGTACTTTATTCTGCTGGCCGGCGCTCTGGCCATTTCTGCCTTACTGTTCAGCCTGATAGACTAACCAGACAAAGCTCCTTCGGGAGCTTTTTTGTTGCCCCCATCCCCCTCTCCTGCTCCGCACCAGTCACTCAGATATATTTGTCTTATCCGTCATTTCACCTAACTTTCTTTTATCCTCAGAACAAAAGGAACCGATCATGCTGAGACTCTCCGTTGCCGACGCGCTGGAACGCCAGGCAGATTATGGCTGTGCCACGCTTGGACACTCTGCGTATTCTATCTATCAGTTACTCCTGCGCGATCAAGCTCATTTTCAGGCCGGCCAAAAAAAGTTTTTGCAGGTCATTAACGATATCCGTTTGTTGTATAGCCGAGCTTCAATGTACAACGAGGGCGGTGCTTGCGTGTTTAAGGGTGGCCAGGTCGAAGTAGCGGACAATAAAATGTTCTACCAATATTGGCTGGCGTTGCTGAACAATGGAGATCTCGACGGCGGATCACGCACCGGTATGTCTTCTCACAACAGTACCGATGAACAATTTGAAATTCTGTTCCCAAACCGGTGGGGAAATTTGCTGTTTGGTACCCGTAACGGCGGCACTTGGTTTCAGACCGAAGCGTACGGATTTACGGCCCCGATGAGCACCTGGGGCGGGTTTAAAGATACGATGGGCCATGCCAGCACCACCGTTCAATATTACGGCAGTTTCAAGACTTATCAGGTCGGTACTTGTGGCTACTCATCTCATACCGAATCCAACCCACTGCGACTGGCTTATCGGATGGTGCCCAATGAACCAACTTAATCCATTCATCGCATCTGTGTTTTAAACATTGTGACGCTCTCAACACCTTGCGAGATCCACCGCGACAACGATTAGCCAGAAAGCGGCACAGCTCATCACCGTGCCGCTTTGACGTTACTGCGAAGTCACGGTGATGGCCTTCGTCTGGCTGTCAAACGTGATCGTGTAGGTGGCATAATCACCGACTTGATAATCAGCACTTGGATACGACTCACTCCAGTTGCCATCATCAATTTTAAAGCGTGCGGGCGACTCCTCCCCGTTAAAGCTCTGCACCGTAGTGTACAGGCCTGTCGCAGCCTCATAAGTGAGTGCGCTCACGCCCCAACCGTTTGAGGTTCCACGGAAATACCAACTCTCGTTGCCCACATTGCTACTCTGACAGAAGTCACTGTCACGCCACGTTCCGTTCTGGTAACACAACGTCGGACTGCTGGCGGTCAGATCAGCGGTTTGGCTGGCGCCGTTATCGCTGAAAATTACCTGAAGTGAATTGAGACCGACACCAAAATCGTAGCAGTAACCGCCATTTTCAGCCGTCATCGCGACGCCCGGCCAGGTTGCATTCGCTACGGCCTGATCCGCATTGACATTCCAGTAATGCAAATACGGTTGGCTAAAGTTTTGTGCATTGTCAAAGCAGACTTTTGTCTCTGCGGCCGTGCCGCCACAGTCCTGGCACACGGAGCCGAGTTTCGCGCCAATGTGAATCGCAGCGGCCTGATGACTACCGACAGTAAAATGTGCATACCCCTGACTGTCGACGGTGATCGTCGTAGCGCTGCAATGACCGCTCTGGGTGTCGAAATCGCCGGCAATGATGTCACAATACTCACCAGCGGGCATTCCCGTTTGGAAACTCTGATTGATGCCTTTATTGTCATCTCGATTGATCACCACAAAGCCCAGCCCGCCACGACCAAACGCCACCTGATTGTAACCATCGTCCCACCAGTCAGTGACCTGCCACTGGGCTGCTGTGTGGTTGCGAAACGCCACCATGTTGGCTACACCACGCCATTTGTGTTCGCAGACCCAATCACCGCCATCAAAGCCACACGCATTACCAGAATGTACCCCTGTCGATGGTGGCCCGGCATCAAAATTACTGAAGTAGTACCCCGACATCACTTTTGGGTAGCCGTAAGGATACGCCAGAGTAAACACGTTACCGAGGAAATACAGATTGCCAAAGTCCTGATGGCTGAGAACCTGGCCAGGATTATGGCGTTCTTCGTCATGGTTGGTCACAAAGGTCACCGCATCGTCGCTGCTCAGCCAGCCGCTCCACGAACCAATCCCCTGCAGGTCTTTAATGCCACCTTGCTTAAATTTAGGCCCGATGGTCCGGGCGAAGTTAAATTCCGTCACGTCTCCGATATACGTGTACTCGCTGGTTTGTACCGGCTCCCCTGCCGCCCCGATAACCTCCTGATAGATATACGGGCTGCCGTTGAGCTTGCTCTTGATCGCCGCGATGTCGCCGGCCGGGATATGCTTGGCGGCATCAATCCGAAACCCCGCCACGCCCAGACTGAGCGCATCGTTCATATAGTCTGCAATTTTCTGCCGAACGTATTCTGACTCGGTTTTGAGATCGTTCAGCCCAACCAGATCGCAATTTTGAATCGACCAGCGGTTGGAATAATCGATATCGCCCGTGCAACTGTGAAAATCATTACTGCTGTAAGGCACTTCTGGAAAATAGCGATCTTGTGCTGCCATATGGTTGATCACCGCATCCAGATAAATATCGACCCCCACCGCTTTACAACGCTGGACCATATCCGCAAATTGAGCCCGGGTTCCACTGCGCCCTTCAAAAGAGTAACTAACAGGTTGGTAGCGCGCCCACCAGGCAGCATTGTTGACGCTTTTTTGCGGCGGAGACACCTGAACCGCAGAGAACCCCTTAGGGCCAAGAAAGGTTTCGCATTCGGTGGCAATATCCGGCCAACTCCATTCGAATAAATGGACAAATGCGGTTCGTGGCACCTCCGCAGCGACGGATGGCGTCACACCGCTCAGACCTCCGAACAAAAGGAGCCCGGCAGATAAACTCTTTTTGAATTTCATATTCTTCCCTTCAATTAAAAAACAAAAAAATAAAGGCTGCTAAGCACACCCGTGTGCTAAAAAAGCCATCAAAAACTGTAAGAGAAGAACCGCTGAATGCCTCAATATCCGTTTGATATTGTGAGAGTTATCATCAATTGTGGTGGTGAAAGTTTCCCCTTGTCAGACATGGTCACATTTTGTACAAAAGAGAGTAAGAGCGGTAGGAAAGTGAAGCAGAATCGCGGTTGGAAATAGAAAATAGCCATGTATTTCATGTGGTTAGAAATATGACAGTTCGGCGACAAGGCCTACATAATGTGACGTTCAGTCAAAATGTGTCACCCCGCACGCGCTCCGCCACCGGGGCCACCTTATCAGATCACGTGTTCGGTTTTTTGCCAAACGGCCAAGTCAGACAACAACTGAAAACCGATAGCCTGCAGAAACTGACACCCGGCCTGGTCGCCATACCCAACCAGAACGAGTTGGGGATGCTGGCGCGCAACCGACTGAACCAGCTTCTGTTGTGAGTGCACTTATCTTGGACAGCCCGCCTCTGAAACACCAGAGCCACGCTCAGCGGATGTGATCCGCCTGTCACTCACGCTGAATGATACGGTTAACAAAGTCGTACAGCCTGCTGCGAACTTCATACTCTCGCTCAGACAAGTGCGCGGGAGAGTGTTTGTCGACGTGTCGAATCTGGCGTTCCCGCTCGTGCAGCGAATCTCCGACCCGCAAATAGATCTGGTTAAGAAACGCCATGGTTTTTTCCATCAGCAGTTCGCTTTCCAGACAGGTCAGTATTCGTGTTGAATCGGGCACGTCGGCTAACTCCGCCAGAATATCTATCGCGTGCTGAGAATACCCGGCCGTTTGGGCTGCAAACAGCTGAAACTCCTCCCGGCCATCTGCCCAGCGCCATAAGTAAGGCGCATGTTTCAGTGTGCCCAGGCCAATCACAACCACTTGATCGTCAAAATACAATTCCAGGCGCCGGTCCCAGATGTCACTGCCTTTACCGCCTTGCACTTCAAACACCATTTGGTGCTCCTTTGCCTGCAACGTCCCCTGTGCATACAAATACGTTTCCGCACCAGGCTGACGCAGTAAATCCACATGCATGAGCGCCTCTAGCTGTGCTCCTGTCACATCAAAGCCACTGACCTCCCAGGCGGAATATTGCAGCAGACGCACCAGACCCGCGATAGCATGGACTCCCATGTCCAGCCCGAGTCCGGCGCCACCGGCCATCTCCGGTTCCAGCAGCCGACGCTGATTGATCGCCGCAATGTTGTGCTTCAGTCGGAAAGCGTCTAACGCCGGCACGCTGTTAACAGGGTTATCACTGGCGACGGCAATGATTTTATTTGGCCGTTTGGTGGACAATGCATCGTCACGCTTCAGATACGCCTCCAGAGAGGGGGCCACCAGCGCGGTATCGACAAAGTAAAACCGCGTGCCCCGCGCACGCATGGCCGGGATCAGTTGGTGGAAACCCCGCTCACACTGGTGCAGCGAAAACGACGGTTTTTCCACCACAATCAAGCTGTTGGAGGAGAGTCCGTGTTGATACAAATCCTCAATCAACGGCAGGTGGGTCGCGACTGGGGTGAGCAGGAAGCTGGCGGCAACGGATTCTGTCGCATGTTGTTGTCTGTAGGCTTGCAGCGAAGCATAAGCATCGGCGTACTCAAACGCGTATTGCTGACGTCGTAATAGTGCGTCCGGGTGACTGACGGCCGGATCTATCGCCACCAGATGAAAGCGACGTTGCAGTTTACGAAGTAGCGGTTGATAAAGGGCAATGACCGAACTTTTGGGGTCGCCCAACCCGCCAAATACCAGAATGGTTTCCATGGTTTGTTCTCCCAAATCGTGCAAGATTGTGCAGGTGAGTGATCAGCCTAACAGTCGCTGCGACGAGAAATGTGTATAGCAAGTCAATCTGCGTCAGCAAGCGATGAAATCTAAGCTTGCGCTTACTCAGCGGCCATTTCAGCCGGCGCTTCACAATTTTGGCGAAACCCTATGCAACAGCCAAAATTCAACTAGAGAAGCGGCCCGGCTTGAGGTAGCATCTCCGACCTTTTTTCGCGATAAGTTGGAGGTGGCACATGTATATAGGTTTTGATTACGGTACAGCAAACTGCTCGGTAGCCCAGATGGTGGGCAAGGAGCCCCAACTGATTGCGCTGGAACAAGAAGGTTTGTACATTCCGTCAACCCTGGCCGCTCCGACCCGAGAGTCGGTGTCTGAGCACCTGTTTCGCCATCGCCGTATCTCACCGGCTGATAGCACAGGTGAGCAGTTATTGCGCCGTGCCATTGCCACCAACCAAGAAGAAGACATCGAGCTCCATCCTGATGATGTGGTATTCGGTCAGGCGGCATTGACCCGCTATCTCGACGACCCGCAAGAAGTCTATTACGTTAAATCCCCTAAATCGTTTCTGGGCGCAATCGGGCTTCGAGACGTACAACTGAGCTTCTTCGAAGATCTGGTGTGCGCCATGATGGCCAACATCAAAGCACAGGCCGAACACCACACTCAACACAGTATTGATGATGCCGTCATTGGCCGGCCAATCAACTTCCACGGGCGCGGTGGCGAAGCGTCAAACCAGCAGGCAGAACGGATTCTCCACCGAGCCGCGAAACGTGCGGGATTCCGTCATGTTGAGTTTCAGTTTGAACCGGTCGCTGCCGGTCTGGAATACGAAGCCACACTCCACCAGGACAAAACCGTTCTGGTGGTGGATATTGGCGGCGGCACCACCGACTGCTCGCTGATTCAAATGGGCCCTTCTTTTTGCGGCCAGGCCCAGCGCGAGCACAGTCTGATCGCACACAGTGGCCAACGGGTAGGCGGTAACGATCTGGATATCCATCTGACGTTTAAACAACTGATGCATCCTTTCGGCCTTGGCAGCAAAACCAATGACGGGCTGGATATCGCTTTGACACAATTCTGGAACCCGATCGCCATCAATGACGTCAGCGCCCAGAGTAAGTTTTATGCCCGGGAAAACTTGGCAGAACTTCAACGTCTGGTCAAAAACGCACAGGAGCCACAAAAACTTGCCCGTCTGATGGCGGTGTATCAGGATACCCTGGGCTATAGCCTGGTGAAGAAAGCGGAAGAAGCCAAAATTGCGCTGTCTGAGCGCCAAAGCATCACCACACAACTGAAGATAATGTCGGATCTGTGTGAAGTCGAGATTCACCGTGACGCCATGATCGAGGCGATCGCAGCGCCACAACGCAAAATGGTGGAACTGGTGAGTGAGGCGGTCACCTTAGGTGGGATTAAACCGGATGTAATCTTCATGACCGGCGGCTCGGCCCGATCACCGATTCTGAAAGCAGCCGTACAACAGACGCTACCCGGCATTCCGGTGGTGAGCGGCAACTATTTCGGCTCCGTCACGGCAGGGCTGGCTCGTTGGGCACAGGTTTGCTTTCGTTGATTCGGAGGCCGGCCGCTTAATCGCGGCCGGCAGACGGATTACTCGGAATGCTCAATCACGTCATCGGTAAAATCGGTTTCCCAGAACTTGTAGCCTTGCACTGTCGCCTGAGCGGCTGCCCCCCACAAGGCCGTCTGAAAGACTTTCACCCCATTGGCATCATATGAGGTATTGGCGGCAGCCTGATCACCCTCTTCGGTGGTTTTCGCGGTCGCATCTGCTTTAGCTCCGGCGTCCCACCCTTCTTCTTCAAACCGCTTCATCGCTACTTGATTATTAAATGCGTAAACAAACGCAATTTTCTTAAACCCGAGCCCAAGCCCGGCTCCCAGCGATGCAAAACGATAATAGCTGATAGCACCACCCTTGTGATACGTGCACACGCCGCCCCCTGACGCAGCCGCCAGCAGATAGCTGTCACTGCCAGTACACACCAGATACGCCATACTACCCGCCACCGCAGACTTAGCCCCAGCGTGCTCGTTGTAAATTTCCTGTAGCGCGGCATTGGTTTCCTTCTGAGCATTTTTCTTTTTCGCCGCGGGTGTGTCACCGGTGGCGCAACCGGCCACCAAAGCCGCCAGCGTGATTGCAAGCCAGGTTTTGTGCATGGTCTCTCCTTAAGCAAACGCGTGTCCTGTCCATTTATGCTAGTACATAAACGCATTAAGCCACGTTTCTTGCGATATTTTGTCTTCGTAACCCTTCCCACGCTCCGGCGACGAAGACAAAAAAGCCCGGCTGCACAGGCAGCCGGGCTTGTATGAACACCCGATAAGAGGGCGATCAGCGTTGCAGAGATTGTTGCAGCGCCACTTTGAGCTCCTGCTCAGCTTGCGCGATCACTTTCTCGGCTTTTTCCCTTTGCGCCCGCCCCTCTTTAACTCGGGACAAGGTGTTGTTGAGCGTTTCGATGGTCAGTTGATTGACCGCCTGCAGTGATTCCACATCCAGAATACCGCGCTGGTAGTTTTCGGCGATCTGTTCTTCCAATACTTTCAAGCGTTCGGCATTCTTCACGTATTGCTTGTTGGTATAGTCTTTCACCGCACGTGTTACCGTCAGCGCCTTTTCCTTTTCATAATTGGAAATGGCGATCAGGAACTGACGTTTCCACAACGGGAAAGTGTTGTGAACGATATCCTGAATATCTTCCATCAACATCTTATTGCCTTCCTGTGACAGACGGATCTGAGGTGCAGTCTGAACCGCGGCAAGCCGGGTCAACTCCAGATTGTGGATCCGTTTTTCCAGCCGCGCGACCGCTTGCGTGGCATCACGATACTTCTGTGCATCCAGTGCATCACCGCTTTGTTCAGACGTGGTCAACAGTTCCGGCAAGAGCTGTGTGTTGAGCTGTTGCAGCTTGTATTTTCCGGCCGCAATAAACTGCTCCAACCCACGCAACAACTCCAGGTTATTGTCGTACAACCCGTCCAGTTGCGTGATGTCGTGTGCCAGTTTTACTTCTTGGGCTTCCAGTTGCTGGGACAAAGTCTCCAGTTGCTGTTTCACCGATTCAAAACTGCGTGAGAATTTTTTGAACGAATCAAACAACTCACCGATCAGTGGCAGCTTCGCCAGGAAACTGTTCCCATTTAGCTGGTCAAACGCGGCGCTGTCCATGGATTCGACCATCGACTGGAGGATCTCACCCGCATCACCGGTATCCCTGACTCGCACTTGATCCAACACGTTGTCCGAAAAGGCCGTGATCTTCTCCAGCGCTTCCTTACCAAAGGTGATGGTCGCCACCGAATCAAACGGATCAAAACTGTCAGACAGAGCCACCACTTCAGGGCTCACTTCCGGCAATGGCTCAGTCGGGGCGGTTGGCTGAGTTTGCGGATTGGTTATCGTATTCATGCCAGCTCTCCTTAGGTTGGCTCGTGACAGGGAAAACGCTGCCACAAGTCTTCAAACTGCCGTGCAAACGCGGTCAGGAAGCGGCGATCATCCGTCAGTGTGATGTCTTCCTGATTGTAACGTGATGCACTGCGTGTCCAGTTAAAACTGCCGTTAAGCAGACGTGCGCCGTCAAACAAAGCAAACTTATGATGCATGTGGTACGAGGTGGTGTCGATCTTGACATCAATGCCTTTGCGAGCGAGATAGTCAATGTCACTGCCCGCATCATTGATTTTGTCGTTGTCCGTGATCACCCGAACTTTAACACCGCGTTCGTGCGCCGCTACAATGTGCTTGGTCAGCTCATCATCCGCAATGGTAAACACGCAGATGTCAACGCGATTGCGGGCCTGACGCAATTGCTCAATGATCCCGGCGGCACATGCACGGCCCGGAGAAAACCAACTGGTCGCCACTTCTGCCGCCTCGTCAGTGCGAGTATTGTCGAGCACTTTCACCACTCGCTCCAACCAGCGCACCACCGCTTGCGCATCCATGCCATCTTCAATGCTTTTCTGTGCCAGTTTAAAGCTTTGATTGCGTAGGTAAGCACGATCATCATCAGACAAACCGGCGGCAACCAGACTCGATTGCAGCTCACGTCGCTCGTGATCATCCAGACGACCATCTTCCAGCGACGCCGTCAGCCAGTCGAGCCATTGTTGTTGGTTCATTGTGTTTTCTCCCGTTGTTTTGGCTGAGCAAATCGTGCCACATGCTGGTTGAGCATCGCCAGTTGCTGCACGACCTGACCTGCACGGTCGCTGTCATCGCCCATCATTTGTTTGCGTTGATACGCCAGTTTAATTTCTTGCCAGCGCGCCTGCTGTTCCTGGGTCAGGTTACCGCGCAGTTCTGCCAGCTTGAGCAGGTTCTCTTCCGTCCCGTTGGCCAACGTCTGCGCTTCGCCCTGGTAGTGGTCCTGCAGTAACGTATTGAGCTCCTCTTCGGTCATCACCGACGAGATCTTCTCAGCCAGCTTATTCATGTTGCGGTAGGATCCCTGCAACTTGAACGGTGGTTCCACCCGGTATTCATCTGCTGTCGCCGCAGACAGAATGTACTGCTGATTGACCTTGAGCACGGTTTGCTGCACCTGCATCAGTTTCTGTAACGTGGCGACAATCTCATTGGCTTCGGTGGACGAGTAGGAATACGACATGTCACTCAGCGCAATACCCTCGCCCTGTGCCATTTGCACAAAACGGTACAGATCGTTGAGATCACGGGTGGCCAGTGGTGCCAGTACCGGGTTCGACGTCAACGAGTTTTCAATAAAGCTCAGTTCGAACGCGTACTGCTGATCCGACAACATGTCACCGAGGTTATAAATGTCCGCACGGTTCGCCAGCATGTCCGGAATACGGAACGCTTCACCGCTTTCGGTGTAAGGGTTACCCGCCATCACCACCGCGAATTTTTTACCACGCATGTCATAGGTTTTGGTCTTACCTTGCCAGGTACCTTCAATCCGTCGGGTACCGTCACACAACGAGATAAACTTCTGCAGCAATTCTGGATTGGTGTGCTGAATATCGTCGAGATACAACAGGACGTTATTGCCCATTTCAAACGCCAGATTGATCTTCTCAATTTCACGCGCAGAGTTTTGATCCGGTGCATCGGCGGGGTCCAACGACGTGACCTGATGACCAATCGACGGGCCATTGATCTTCATGAACACCAAACCCAGTTTGTGTGCCACGTATTCGATCAATGTGGTCTTACCGTAACCCGGCGGCGATATCAGTAACAGCATTCCCATTAAGTCTGTGCGTTTCTTATCACCCACCGTGCCCATCTGCTTGGCGAAGTTATCCCCGATCAGATGCAGGTAGCTGTCGCTGATCAGTTTGTTACGCACAAACGAGGTCAGCGGGCGTGGTTTAAACTCACTCAGACGGAACTGATCTTTTGCCTGATTCAACAGCGCGGTACGCTGGCTCAAATAAGCGTCGAACTGCGGCACCACTACGCTGCGGTGGTGTTCACCGCGCTGAATGAAGTCATCCAGAACCAGTGTCAGTTTGCCTTCTTTCACCCGTTCATGCTCACCCAGCAAGCCGTCCACCGAACAGGCGAGAGAGAAATCAACGCTGCTGAGCAGACGCTGCGAATGGGTTTTGCATACCGCAATCGCTGCGGCTTCCACCACAAAAGCTTGCCCATACTGCTTGTGTTCGGTGTACGCCGCCAGCCATTGCTGGTGGTCGGCAAACGCCTCATTCAACGGATGGTCATCGCCATTCCAGCCAAGGCTGCGACGGTATTGCAGATAGTCTTCACACAGTTCAAACGCATCCTGACTGACGTCGATTTGCACATCAGGCACCGCCAGCAAGCGGATCAGGTACTCGCTGCTCTCAAGTGCGGCATGACCGGATATGGTGTCTGCCAGCGCTTGTTGAAGTTGCACAAACGCCTGCGAGGAGTTGAGGTGCTCTTTCAGCATCTGGGCATTTTTAGCCTGCTGAGTCCAGCTATCCAGCACCTCTTGCGTTTGGGCCATCAACCACAGTAACGCGTGGGCGCGAGCGGCCTGACTAAACCGCAACAGCCCGGCTTGCTCAAACGTCGGCAGCACACGTTGCAGAATCAAAGCCGCATCGTGATCGTGAATCCCTTTGACGTAGCCTTCTTTGTAGCGTGGCGCTGCAAAGCTTTGCACCTGTGACAGCAGTTGTTTCTCGCGGTTGGCTCGATAGAGCCTCTCCAACGACAGATCGTCCTGCTTATTGATGGCACTGTTTAGCATCAGGTAGGCGAGGTATTCGCCTCGGTACACCGACTCACTTTCCGACGACACATCCAGGCGTGCAATTTGCTGTAAAGACAAAAACGCGTCATCGACAATCGGCTGATAAAAATCGGTCCCGGAAATGTGCGTGCACAACTGTTTGTTGTGCTCCACCAGACTGAGATCCAGGGCCTGCTGATTGACACTGAATTTGTGTCGGCCAAGACGCAGCACCTTGCCGCCATCTTCGAAAATATCCTGATTGTCACGCAGCGCACGCAGCGATTGATCCTGCAGTGACTTCATCCGCGCGTCCAGGCTGTCGGCTTTGACGCTGTCGCCCAGATCACGAATCGACTGAGACAACTGGTGCAGCTTTAACACCATGGCATCGGTGGCGAAGTAACTGTTGAGCGAAGACACCTCGTCAAAACGCGATACCCGCTTTTCGATGCTGCTCATCGTAACGTTGGCGGCCTGCAGCAGGTTCTGTACCCGGCGCTGCTGCGCGGCGATCAATTGCTGCTTGTGGTTGTCGAGTGTCGACTGAATTTCGTCCCGTTTGGCGTAGATTTCCGCCAGAAACTGATCGAAGTCAGCAAAACGCGATTCCAGCTTATCGAGTTGCCCCACCAGTTTCGCCAGTTGGGTATCACATTCGTCTGGTGTGTCCGCTTGCTCCATCGCGCTGCTGACCGACTGACCCAGCAGTTTGAACTGAGCACTGAACTCTGCCTGGGCTTCGTGACTTTGCAGGCTCTGGGTCTTATTGCGCAAGCGAGCAGACACGGCATTGAGCAGCGATGACACTTCGGTGGTCATATCCAGAATACGGGTTGACTGAGTCGGGTCATCGGTTTCAATTTCCGTGACCTCTTCCGTCACCAGTTGCAGGTCTGCACGCAATGTGTCGACCTGTGCCTGCAGCTCCTGAATATCAGCTGTTTTGCTCACACCCACCAAAGCCGCTTCAATATCCTGAATCTGCTGCTTAAATGGCTGATACGCTTTTTCTTCCTGCAATAGCGCCAGCAGTTGGTGATTGAGCTGTTCGCGGTTCGCTTGCAGTGTCTCCAGCATCGTATCGACGCTGGCCGCATCCATGTAATGTTGCTGGCGCAGTGCCATGGTGATGCCCACCTGGGCCTTCACATCGGATAACAGGCTGAGCAGCACATTGGCCTGCTCTTTCGGTGCCAGCTTAATTTTGGCGATCAGATCTCTGACAGCTTGTTGATGCTCACCCAAACTCTCTGTCGCGTGCTTTTGCATCTGCAGGACTTTGGCAAACTCATCAATGATTTTGTTTGCTGTGTCCATCAGACTGTTGATCACCTCCCCCATACCCAGGGCGTAACCGTGATTGAGCCAGTGATAGTGATCCAGTGTGCTCTGACACTCTTTCAGCAGGACTTCAAAAGCGGCCTGGGTCACGTCCTCTGTCTGCGCGAGCTGGCAAATCGACAATACCGACGAGAGTGCGCGCACCAGTTCAGCATTGCCAAGATTAAACAGCGGGCTGGAACCATCCGCACTGGCGTTTTGCGCGGCGTAATGTTCCGGCGTCGAGAACGGGGTGTCCCAGATACGCAGGGGATGGATGGTGGACGCTTCTGCGTTTTCCGACAACTGGAACACCAACATACGGCCATCCGGGTAGAGACTGAAACCGTGGCTTTCCAGCGGCGCGGCGAATTGTTTCTCAATCATGTTGTAGGTGAAGCCAACGTAGTGACCATCCAACATATTGAAAAAGAAGTAGATCAGATCTTCCCCGTTAGGCGAGGCGATCTTCTGGAAAAACTTCAAATGCTGCCAGGGCATGTCAAACAGCTTACTTTCGCCGTTCGCCAACACATAACCATGAGAAAACAGCACGCCGTGATCTTCCGGCAGCGCTTTGATGCTGTGCCGCAGCGCATCCGCCCGGGTTACGGTTTGATTGATAGGGTTATAGATAAAGTAACGTGAATCTTTTTCGCGGTTCGGCTTGATTTTAAGTGCGATCAGGTCGCCGATAAAGGCGTACTCAATCAGGGCATCGGCCACGCTCTGGTGTGGATCTTCGACTTCTTCGCGGTAGATGCCTTTGCCATCATCGGTGTTGTCCTCGATCTTGATGGTCAGATCACCTCCGACACATTCGACGAACAACTTGTCGCGGATCGACACATGAGGGTGCGTTCCCAGAACATGGTCTTCACGTGTGGTGGTGATCCACTGCACATCGTGCTGCTGCACACTTTCAAGGTGCTGATTGCCCAACGCATCCAGATACTCGACCGAGTTAGCATTGAGCTGGAAACGGAACACCTTGCGGTCTTCGACCCGCATACCAATCTGAAATACGATATAGAGCACGCTTTCCTGACGCGAGATTTGCGTCAGCTTAGCGTCGCTGTAGTACGTAAAAAGTTCGGTGAATTCGTGCAGGAAACGGGGATCGGTCAGGAAGCTGTTTTCCAGTGGCAACGGCTCGATGCGGAACGTGCCATCTTGTTCATGCAGTTGGTATAAACCAAACACATCTTGTAGCGAAGGCGCCGCTTTGAGGCCAAGGTGAACCTGATAACCGAACAGGAGTTGTTGATTGACCTGCGCCATATCGATAGGGATCGAGCGCGCTTCCGTCTGAACATTCGCCTTACCGACCAGTTGGCTCTCACGGCCGCCAAAAATGGCCTGACGATTCTGATTGAAAGTCTGAGAAAGGGTTTTGAGCTGTTTACCTTGCTGAAATAAACGGGATTTCAGTATTTCGTACGCCCCACCCTCGCTCACTGCTTGTTGAGTTGTTTCGGACATGCAATTACCTAATCGATCCCGCCTCTCATCGGGCGGGATCATGTGGGATTATCGACGTAGTTTATTGATTGGTGTCAGCAGACGTGTTCAGAGTTGCCTGAATTTTCTTCAGCAGCTCCGTCGCCCCGCCCTGAGAGTTCAACAAACCAGCCAGCGCGACGTTACTCAGGTCGCTGCTCTTCAGGTCTGTGTTCTCCAGGATGTCTTTGATGTCTTGCGGCATGCTGCGCTGACCATCAACGTACTCAGACACTAGTGGATTCAGTACTTTAGATTCGGCAAATTTAGCGTCCACTGCGGCCGCATCCATGATAGTACGGCGAATTTGCTCCATACCTTCACCACCGAACAGTTTGATGTCAGCCTGAGCCAGGGCTTGTGCCAGGGCTTTCGCATTTTCACTGACCACGGCTTTCTGCGCATCGATACGCGCGATTTCCAGCTCTTTATCCTGTTGCAGTTGCATCACCCACTTATCGTGTTCACGCGTGTGCTCGTCGTATTGCTGCGCAGCCTCAAAGCGCGCAGTCTGAGCTTCCGCTTCCGCCAAACCTTTCGCACGCAGAGCCTGAGCTTCCGCTTCACCGGCGGTTTGCAGTGTGTACGCCTCGGCTTCACCCACTTCACGAATCGCCAATGCACGTTCACGTTCGACTTCCACTTCCGCCAGGCCAGTCGAGCTGATCATCTCTTTCTCGGCCTTGGCCATACGCTCTTTCGCCGCCGCTTCACGCTCTTTCGACACGTAATCCGCTTCCGCACGTTTGGTTGTGACGATCTGCTCCGCTTCCGCTTCGCGTGTCTTCACAGCCAGCGCATTTTCAGCGTCACGGGTACGAATCTTCAGTTCAGCGTCATTTTCAATCAGCAGACGCTCGGCTTTTTCACGCGCCGCTTCTTTCTCGGCACGGGCCGCCACCAGCAACTCAAGCTGTTTAGCTTCTGCCAGCGCTTCCGCTTCCGTCAGCGTCACACGCTTTTGACGGTTAACCTGTTCATGCACACGCAGGTTTTCCGTCTCTTCTTCTTCGCGAGCGATCTTACGTTCGATTTCAACCCGCTGAGAACGCGTTTCTGCCACCGATTTCAGTGATTCTTCAATGGTGGTTTCTTTTTGCATTTCACGTTCAGCCACTTCCGTGGCGGTGCGGACTTTCTCAGTCTCTACCGAACGAGTCAGTTCTTCTTGCTGAATCGCAACTTGACGCTGGTTCGCGATGCGCGTCATTTCGACTTCCATCTCTACGCTTTCACGTCGTTTCGACACTTCTTCTTCGGTTTCCAGCTTCGCCAGTTGAGTAACGCGTTCATACTCTTCGCGTTTTTCTGCCGCCAGCGCTTCTTCTTGCGCTTTGATGATTTCAATTTCACGTCGAGTGCGGGCTACACTTTCCTGCTCCTGTTTGTCCAGTTGCAGTCGGTTGGCTTCCGCTTCGACATTTTTCTTCTTCATCGTGGTCCGCTCATCCTGACGGATGGCGTTGGTTTCAGTATTCTTCTGCGCAGTAATCATCGAGATTTTACGGATACCTTCCACGTCCAGAATGTTGTCTGCACTGTGCGCATCCAGCGAAGTCTGGTCGACTTTGTCGATCACCACATCGTAGATTTTAAACCCGTCCATCTCACTGCCAATCACTTCGACCACGGCGTCACGGAATGCACGGCGGTTCGTCAGCAGCTCTTCAAATTCAAACTGTTTCACTGCTGTTTTCAGCGCTTCAGAGAACTTAGGCTGGAAGTGTTCTTTCAGGCGGTCGATGTTTGACGCTTCGTGAGCCGTAAACAGCTTCGCCACACGGATGATGTCTTCTTCTTCATGGTTCACACCAATGTAGAAATCCACTTTCAGGTCAGCACGAATATTGTCGCGACAATGCAGACCTTCGTACTCTTCCCCTTCCTGATCTTTCCGGCCACTGCGGACAACAGAAATTTTCTTGCGGGTAATGTCCATGTATTCGTGTTGGTTGATCACCGGCCAGACAAAGGTACCCGTCAGAGACGCACGCGTGGCGTGCAATCCGTTGACGATCAGTGCGTCACCTTCACCTCGAACTTTCTTATATCTCGACGTCAAAAAAATTAAAATCAGTAAAAAAATACCGACTCCAGCACTAATAAAAATTACGCTTGGAGAAATTTGCATAGCCAACTCCTTATGCTTGGATATCTTTAGCCACTATATAGTGATTTGTTGTTTTATCTTGGGATACGATGACGACTTCATCGCCATATTCTATTGATAACTCAGATTCAGACGCACGAGCATCAAGTAAGAATTCACTGCCATTGTGGTGTACCATGACTTCACCACGCTGTTGATTCACCGTACCGCTGTGAACACGGCCTTTTAAGCCAATGAAATCAACTTTGGCAAAACTTTTCTTTTTATCAAATAACGGCGCCAGAGGCTTTAGTAGCCAGGCCGCAATAAACAATGCCAGATAAGCGTTGACTGGAATCGTCACCGCCTTGACAAATCCAAACCCGATCATTTGCGGTAATAACGTCAATCCCTGGCTCACATAAAATGACAGGATGGTTGCGACAAAGAAGCTCACACACAGCACGATCATAATCGGTATCTGGGTCAGAATCGGCGGCAGGAACAAACCGGCGCCCGGGATATTGTCCAGATCAAACGCTTCCATATCCGGAGCGACGCTTTCCACGACGTTGAAGATCAGAT
>NZ_WXWP01000195.1:0-17559 GCF_009904765.1 Vibrio sp. V39_P1S14PM300 | reverse complement strand
ACTTGTAGGTTTTTTGTTAAATAAATCGAACGTGGTGGAAAGATGTCTGACAAAAGAAAGCCAATCATCGGTCTGGTGAGTTGCAGTAAGGAACTGGCCGGTTATCAAATTCAGGCACTGAATGCCTTCTATCTGGACGCGGTCACCGATTTTGGTGGGATCCCGGTTATTTTGCCATCCGCTATCGCTGGTGACGACCTTGACGCTGCACTGGCACTGTGTGACGGACTGTTGTTTCCGGGTAGCCATTCGAACGTCGCACCACACCGCTATCAGGCCCAGCACCAAGAAAGCAAAACCGATGAAGCGCGTGATGAGCTGTCACTGCACCTGTTGCGTCTGGCAATAGACAAAAACATTCCTTGTCTGGGAATTTGCCGTGGTTTTCAGGAAATGAACGTCGCACTGGGTGGAAGCCTCAATCCGGCGGTTCATGAATCCGGATACGCCGATCATCGTGAGCGCCAGACCAGTGATTTTGCCGAGAAATACGCGTCGGCGCATGCAGTCCTGGTTCAGAAAGACAGCTTGTTTGAACAGTGGCTGGTGGACAATCGCTGGGAAAATGTCAGTTATTTTGAAGTGAATACTTTGCACAACCAGGGGGTCGATGCACTGGCTCCTGGTTTGCGCGTGGAAGCCAAAGCGCCTGACGGTCTGGTGGAAGCCTTCAGTTTACCGGAACACAAATTCTTTGTTGGCGTGCAGTGGCACCCAGAATGGCAAGCGAAAAGTAATCATTTCTCACAGATTTTATTCAAAGAATTTATCATGTCAGCTTCTCACTAAAAGTAGGAGTTGCATGAATGGACAATCAACTGGTTGGTAAAAATATTGTTCAACTACGTAAATCACATGGATTGTCACAGCGCGAGCTGGCCGAAAAAGCCGGGATTACACACAGTGCCATTTCGTCGATTGAAAATGGCAAAGTCAGCCCTTCGGTCAGTTCGCTGCAAAAAATAGTGAACGTGTTTTCACTGTCTCTGTCGGAGTTTTTCACTTTTGAGCAACACAATAAAGAAGCCAAAGTGGTACTGAAAGCAGAAGAGTTAATAGAGATGGGCAGTGAATCTGTCTCGATGAAGCTGGTAAGCAACGGAACCAAGGAGCAGGTTATTGGTTTTCTGATTGAAGAGTATCAGCCTCACAGTACGACAGGTGCTGCAGAAATCAAACATGAGGGAGAAGAAGTCGGTACCGTACTAGAGGGTGAAATCACGCTTGAGTATAACGGTCAGATCTATCTTCTCACGCAAGGGGAGTCGTACGTCATTGACACGACGGTTCCGCATAAATTTACTAATCATACCGACAAGGCTTGCAGGATGATCAGCGCACATACGCCAACGACATTCTAGCTTCCTTGGCGGTGACCAAGGAGAGCGTATGAAATCGCAGGAGCAATGGATTGAACTGAGAGATCAACTGACAATCGAAAATCGGGCCTTCATCAATGGAGAATACTGCGCGGCGCTGAGCCAGCAGACACTGGCAGTGGTCAACCCTGCCACGGATGAAACACTGACGGAGATTGCCCGTTGTCAGGAAGAAGACGTAAATCTTGCGGTGACATACGCTCGTCAAGCCTTTCATGCTGGACTCTGGAGCCAGTGTGCCCCAGCGGAGCGTAAAGCCACACTGTACCGCTTTGCGGATCTGATTGATCAACACGTCGATGAGCTGGCGTTACTGGAAACGCTGGATACGGGAAAACCGATTGCTCATAGTGTTAGCACCGACATTCCCGGTGCCGCCAAATCTTTGCGTTGGTATGCAGAAGCCATCGACAAAGTGTACGGCGAAGTGGCGCCGACCGAAAAAGATGTTCACGCTTATATTTCTCATCAACCCATCGGGGTGGTAGCGGCCGTGGTTCCGTGGAACTTCCCGTTGTGGATTGCCTGCTGGAAGCTAGGGCCAGCGCTGGCGGCTGGTAACAGCGTGATCCTCAAACCATCAGAAAAATCGTCTTTAACCGCCATCTTTCTGGGCAAATTGGCCAAGCAGGCGGGGCTACCAGACGGTGTTTTCCAGGTGATCACAGGCTACGGACATGAAGCGGGTGAGGTGCTGGCGCGTCATACCGATGTCGACTGCATTGCGTTTACCGGTTCAACTCGTGTCGCTGGCCATCTTATGGTCTGCTCCGGTGAAACGAACCTCAAACGTGTGTGGGCCGAAGCCGGGGGGAAGAACGCCAACATCGTGTTCGAGGACTACGCTGACTTAGACAATGCGGCGGCGGAAACCGCAGCCGGATGCTTCTATAACCAGGGGGAAGTCTGTGTTGCTGCGACGCGTTTGCTGGTTCATGAAAGCATTAAAGACATGTTCATTGATAAAGTGATCACGGCCGCGCAGCGCTTTGCGCCTAAAGATCCACTTGATCCTACTTCCAGCATGGGCGCGCTGATCGATCAGGAACACAAAGCCAAAGTCCTCAGTTATGTCGAATTGGGCAAGCAAGCCGGAGCAGTCCAGCGCTGTGGCGGTGATACCGGACAGCGAGGTGCGTTTGTGGCACCGGTGATCCTGGATAACGTCGATAATCAGATGCAGGTCGCGCAAGAAGAAATTTTCGGCCCGGTACTGTGTGTGATTACCTTCAAAACTGAGCAGGAAGCGATTGCTATCGCCAATGACTCTCAATATGGGCTGGGTGCGGCGCTGTGGAGCGACAGCATCAATCGCGTTCACCGTGTGGCCAAGCAACTGCAAGCAGGCTCTGTCTGGGTCAACAACTACAACGAAGGCGATATGACCGTGCCTTTTGGTGGCTTCAAAATGAGCGGTAACGGCCGTGATAAATCACTGCACGCCATAGAGAAGTTTACCGAAACCAAAACCACCTGGATTCGTCTCCAACCTTAAGCCTGACGCCGATTAAACAAGGAAGACCACAATGAATAAACATACAGATTCATATTATGCTCATTCGATTGAGAATGTAAGTGAGTACCCACAACTGCGTGATGATATCGAGTGTGACGTGTGTATCGTTGGCGCTGGCTTTTCAGGGCTGTCCTCGGCGCTGCACTTGGCTGAGAAAGGCTTTAATGTCGTGGTGCTGGAAAGCGCAAAAGTCGGCTTTGGTGCCACAGGTCGTAATGGAGGCCAGATCGTCAACAGTTACAGCCGGGATGTGGATGTGATTGAAAGCCGCTACGAGCCTTCTCAGGCCAAAGCACTGTGCGACATGATATTTGAAGGCGGCGACATAATCCGCGGCTTGATTGATAAGTATGACATTGACTGCGACCTCAAACATGGCGGGCTGTTTACCGCATTGAACCATAAGCAGCTCAAAGGGTTGGAAGAGCATAAAAAACACTGGGAGCGTTACGGCAATCATCAGTTGAGCATGCTGGATGCGTCGGAGCTGGAAGAGAAAGTCGGTACGCAGGCTTACGTGGGGGGCTTACTGGACATGCGTGGCGGTCATATTCACCCATTGAAACTGGCGCTGGGCGAAGCCGCTGCCGTGACGGCTCTGGGCGGCAAGATCTTCGAACAATCGGGTGTGACCTCGATAGAGAAAGGCCTCAACCCTGTGGCTCGGACAGAGCAAGGGAGCGTGAAATGCAAATATCTGGTACTGGCAGGCAATGCGTACTTGGGCGGCCTGGCCCCGAATATCAGTAACAAAGCAATTCCATGTGGAACGCAAGTGGTGACCACAGAGCCGTTGTCCGACGCACAATTGAAAGACATTTTGCCCAGTGATTACTGTGTCGAAGACTGCAATTATCTGCTTGACTACTTCCGTCTCACCGCGGACAAACGCCTGTTGTTCGGCGGCGGTGTGGTATACGGTGCTCGCGATCCAAACAACGTCGAGGCTTTGATCCGCCCTAAACTGGAAAAAGTGTTCCCTCAGCTTAAGGGCATCGGGGTTGACTACGCCTGGACCGGCAACTTCTTGCTGACTTACTCCCGTATGCCGCAATTCGGTTCATTTGCAGACAATATTTACTACCTGCAAGGCTACAGTGGTCACGGTGTGACCTGTACTCACCTGGCAGGGAAGTTGTTGGCGGAAGCGTTGACAGGGCATGCAGAGCGTTTTGATGCATTTGCATCGCTGAAACATTACGCCTTCCCGGGCGGTCGTCATTTCCAAATCCCATTTACTGCCATCGGCGCGGCTTACTACAACTTGCGCGATAAGCTGGCGATCTAATCGGTTATTGAAACAAATACAGAGAAAGGAAAATCTCATGAGTCATGTCGTCAAATTTGCAGCCCTTCAGCTGACCAAAAGCTGGGATCTGGACAATAACCTTGCTAAAGCGAAGGCCGCCATCCGCGACGCGGCGGCCAATGGTGCCAATGTTATCGTGCCTCAGGAACTGTTCGCGGCACCCTATTTTTGTAAAAAGCAGGAAGCCAAATATTTTGAACTGGCGGAAGAGACGGAAAACTGCCGTCTTATCCAGGAGATGAGCGCTTTGGCGAAGGAGCTGGGCGTGGTGATTCCGGTTAGCTACTTTGAAAATGCCGGCAACACATTTTTTAACTCCCTGGTGATGATCGACGCAGACGGCCGTGTGCTGGAGAACTACCGCAAGTCACACATTCCGGATGGACCGGGTTACAGTGAAAAATACTACTTCAGCCCGGGCGATACCGGATTCAAAGTGTGGCAGACCCGCTTTGGTAAATTTGGTGTGGGCATCTGTTGGGACCAGTGGTTCCCAGAGCTGGCACGCAGTCTGGCGCTGAATGGCGCCGAAGCGATTTTTTACCCCACCGCCATTGGCAGTGAGCCTCAGGATCCAACGCTCGATTCACGTGATCACTGGCAACGAACCATGCAGGGGCATTCGGCGGCCAATCTGGTGCCAGTGATTGCGGCTAACCGAACGGGCGTTGAGGTCGATGACGGTATCGAAACGACGTTCTATGGCTCTTCGTTTATTACCGACCACACCGGCGCCAAGTTGGCAGAAGCGCCACGTAATGAAGAGGCAATCATCTATGCGGAAATTGACCTGCAGGCCACGGCCAAAGCGCGCCATGCGTGGGGATTGTTCCGTGACCGTCGACCGGATTTGTATACCAGTGTGGGCAAGCTGGCTGTGTAGTGGGGTGCGGTATGCAACTGACGACCACTCCTAAAGAAGATGGTTTCCGCTTTCCAGCCGAGTTTGACCTGGTCTGCCAGGTTTGGCTGGCCTGGCCGGAACGTACGGACAACTGGCGTGATGAGGCCAGACCCGCGCAGCAGACGTTTGCCCGCGTGGCGAACGCCATCGCAGAAGTGACGCGAGTTTATGTCGCGGTAAGTGCACGTCAGTTTGATCGCGCACGTCACTTATTGCATCCGTCAGTGCGTTTGGTGGAAATGCCGTATAACGATGCCTGGATGCGTGATATTGGTCCGACTGTTCTGGTGAATGGTCGCGGTGCACGTCGCGGTATCAGTTGGCAATTTAATGCCTGGGGCGGTGAATTTAATGGCCTGTATGACAACTGGCAGTTTGATGACCAGGTGGCGGCGAACGTGTGCGATATTGTAGGGATTGACTATTATCAGGCTCCGTTCGTGCTGGAAGGTGGATCGATTCACACCGACGGTCAAGGCACATTATACACCACCGAAGAGTGCCTGCTTAGTCCGGGACGCAATCCGGATTTGAGCAAACCAGAGCTGGAATCACAGCTTGAAACCTATCTGGGCATTGAAAAAGTTATCTGGTTGCCACAGGGACTGTACAACGATGAAACGGACGGGCATGTGGATAATCTGATGCACGTGATTGCTCCGGGCAAAGTGGTACTCAGCTGGACCGACGATCCCTCCGATCCTCAATTTGAACTGTCGCGGGAAGCCGAACGCGTACTGAGCAGCGAACGCGACGCAAAGGGGAGGCAAATCGAGATCATCAAACTGCCGATCCCCGGGCCTCTCTATTACAGTGATGTGGAGGCGGGAGGCATTGATAACAGCGACGGTATGAACCGCAGCGCCGGTGAACGTCTCAGCGCGTCTTACGCCAATTTCCTAATGGTGAATGGGCATGTGTTTCTGCCTTTGCTGGACGAAGCGACAGATGCCGATGCGATGGCCATTTTGCAGCGTGCACTTCCGGATTATCAGATCATCGGTATCCCGACCCGGGAAGTGTTACTCGGCGGTGGCAACATACACTGTATCACCCAACAAATACCAGCCTGATGTACGCCGTTCGATCAGGCATCAATTCATCGGCTCTCTTGCATCGCGGGACAATCAAAGAGAGCGAGGTAAAAAGGAACTACCATGCAGCAGATTCACAATCAAAGCTTACTTTCGTTTCTGGTCAATAGCGACAACTCCTCGGTCGAGGTGACCAACCCGGCAACGGGTGAATCGATCGGTTATGCTCCCGTCTCATCGGATTCGGCGATCATTAATGGTATCGAGCGGGCACATCGCGCGCAAAAATCCTGGGCGAAACAGTCGGCTAAACAGCGTGCGGCCATTTTACAACGCTGGTACCAGCTGATCGTCGAGAATAAATCCGATCTGGCCAGGCTGATGACGCTGGAGCAGGGGAAGCCACTGGCAGAGGCGCAGGGTGAAGTACTGTATGGCGCGAGTTTTATCGAATGGTTTGCTGAGGAAGCCAAGCGCACTTACGGTGATGCGATTCCGGCGCCATCTGCCGACAAGCGTATTGTCACCATCAAGCAGCCCATTGGTGTGGCGTGTGCGATCACCCCGTGGAACTTTCCGATTGCGATGATCACTCGCAAGGCTGGTCCGGCGCTGGCGGCGGGCTGCACCTTTATGGTTAAGCCGTCCGAATCAACGCCACTGTCAGCGTTTGCTGTCGCTGAGCTGGCCTATCAGGCCGGGGTACCACGCGATGTGCTGCAAGTGGTGCTGGGCGAAAGTTCACGTCAGGTGGGAGCCATTTTTACTTCTCATCCGTTGATCCGTAAGTTGTCGTTCACCGGTTCGACTCAGGTCGGGCGTGTTCTGATGGAGCAAAGCGCCAAAGACATCAAACGCACGTCGATGGAACTGGGTGGGAATGCTCCGTTTATTGTTTTCGATGATGCGGATTTGGATGCTGCGGTGAAAGGCGCCATCGCGTCGAAATTTCGCAACGCCGGTCAGACATGTGTGTGCGCCAACCGTTTCTACGTACACAGCAAGGTTTACGACGAGTTTGTTGCCAAGTTTGATGCGGCGGTTCAACAACTCAAGATCGGGAATGGCCTGGAAACGGGAGTGAACATCGGCCCGGTGATCAGCGAATCGGCCAAACAGGGCATTCAGGCGTTACTGAATCGCGCCATTGAACAAGGCGCCGAACCCGTGACCGCGCCACAGGCGCTCGACGGGCTGTTCATGCAGCCGGTGGTACTGAAAAACGTGACGCATGACATGGAGATTGTTCAGGAAGAGATCTTTGGTCCGATTGCTCCGGTGATGCGATTTGACAGCGACGAGGCACTGATTGAAATGGCCAACGACACCATCTATGGCCTGGCCTCTTATTTCTACAGTCAGAACATTCACCGGGTTTGGCAGATTGCCGAAGCGCTTGAATACGGCATGGTCGGCATTAACGAAGGCATCATCTCGACCGAGGTCGCCCCGTTTGGCGGTGTGAAACAGTCCGGCATAGGTCGTGAAGGCGCCAAGCAAGGGATTGATGAATATATGGACGTGAAATACCTCTGCTTTGGCGGAAATTAATCAAGGAACCGAATCATGACAAATCAACAATGGCATCAAAGAAGAAACAACGTGATTGCTAAGGGGATGGGCGCGCTGTATCCGCTGTACGTCGAGCGGGCGGAAAACGCCTACGTGTGGGACATTGAAGGCAATCAGTACATTGATTTCGCGGCAGGGATCGCAGTGACCAACACCGGCCATAGTCACCAACGCATAACTGAAGCGGTGAAAGCGCAAATTGATCATTTCTCGCACACCTGTGCGATGGTCACGCCGTATGCTTCGTTTGTTGAACTGGCGGAAAAACTGACTGTTCTGGCCCCCGGAGACAGTGACAAAAAAGCGATCTTTCTGACAACCGGTGCTGAAGCGGTGGAAAATGCGGTGAAAATCGCTCGCGCGCATACCGGACGCAGCGGCGTAATTGCGTTCAAAGGTGGTTTCCATGGCCGGACCAATATGACCATGGGGCTGACCGGAAAAGTCACCCCCTACAAAGCGGGTTTTGGTCCGTTCCCGAACGAGATTTACCACGCACCTTATCCGAACGTCTTGCATGGTATTAGTGTGGAAGACAGCCTGCAGGCGATCGAAGATCTGTTTGCCTGTGATATCGAACCTGGGCGTGTGGCGGCGATGATTTTTGAGCCGGTGCAGGGTGAAGGCGGCTTTTATCAGGCGCCAGCGGCGTTTGCTCAGGCGCTCCGGGCACTGTGTGATAAGCATGGGATTGTGCTGATTGCCGATGAGATTCAGACCGGTTTTGCCCGAACGGGGAAAATGTTTGCGACCGAGTACCTCGGCATTGAACCGGACTTAATGACCATGGCAAAAGGCATCGCGGGCGGCTTCCCGATTTCAGCAGTGGTGGGGAAAGCCCATGTTATGGACTCAGCGGCGCCTGGCGGTCTGGGGGGGACCTATGCGGGCTCTGCTCTGGGGTGCGTGGCGGGGTTGGAAGTATTGAACATCATTGCTGAAGAAGATCTGTGCAATAAAGCCGTCGGGATTGGTGAGGTGGTCAATGCCCGCCTTACGGCATTACAGGCATCGGTTCCGGCGATTGCCGACGTGCGCACGCTGGGCGCCATGATGGCGATTGAGTTCAGCGACCCCCAGACCGGCCAGCCGTTACCGGAAGTGACCAAAGCGGTGATCGCTCAAGCGCAGGAAAATGGTCTGATTCTGCTGTCGTGCGGGGTGAAAGGAAACGTGATCCGTCTGCTGCCCCCTCTGACGATTGAACCGGAAGTCTTGAGCGAAGGTCTCGATCGACTGGAAAACGTCCTCCTCCAGGTCGCCAAGTAATCGGAGTGTTCTTGGCTTTTCGCCCCGCGCTGTGTCGCGGGGCTTTTTTATGTAAACGGACACCCCGCTGACAATACGGCACAGAAAGACGTCTCATCTTGATATAAAATACAGAATACATTGAGACAGTTATGCGCCATCATTCCGACGGCCGTTGTACGATACGAGGTAAATATGACGACATTGTCTTGTCTGCGGCCAGGCCGCTCCCTGCTGGGTGGATGGTGGTTAGCGCTGCTACTGAGCCTGGTTGTTATCAGCAGCGCGTGGGCGACGGAAGAGCCCCAGCCCTCCAAAGCGCAAGTGGCGATTGAAGCGGTCAACACAGAAATTATTGCCCTGACCGATAGCCTCAGAACGGCCAGCGGCGATGAGAAAGACGCGATTCAGTTGCAGCTATTCCAGAAAAATGAAGAGTTGCGAGAGCGACTGGCTGATGCGATCAATAAGCAATCTTTCGATAAAACTGAGTTGATTGCACAGGTCCGGCTACAGCAGAAATACGGCAACGATGCGACCGCGTATCTGGAAGCGAAAATTAAGTCGCTCAATGAATCACTCAACAGCGCTAAAGATGAAGAGAAACTGTCACTGCTCAATAACTACCGCGAGTTACAGCATTATCTGGATGTGGTGTATGAAGCCAACTGGCAAAACCTCAACTGGCTAAAAAAACTGGGTGAACAGGATGAGGCGGCTGAAGCGGCGCTGAAAGATCAGGTGAACAAGCGTTTACGGGTTCTGTCGGCGTCGGTTGAATATTTCAATCAACAGTTGGACGTGGTTGCCACGCAGCTCAGCTCCAGTCCTGAGTCAGAAAAGGCGTCATTGCAACTCAATCAACTGGTACTGAAACAGCGTCTCGACATTGCCACTGACAGTCTGCGTTCGCTGTTAAATATTGGCGACAATATCGGGTTGGAAACCTCGGAATATAAACGGATGATTTTTGAGGTGACGGGCAGTGTGACTCACGATCTGCTCGACTGGAACGTGGCCATGTCGATCGTCAGTCATTGGTCAAACAGTGCCTGGGACTGGCTCATCGTGAATGCGCCTCAGCATCTGTTTCAACTGTTTGTGTTCGTGCTGATTCTGCTTATCTCCGGAGCGCTGGCAAAAGTCACCCGTAAAGTCGTCAAGAAAACGGTCGGTTCACGTAACCTGAAGTTCTCGCAGTTAATGCAGGACTTTTTTATCTCGATGTCGGGTAAAGCGGTCTGGTTTATCGGTTTTATGGTCGGCCTGTCACAATTAGGCCTGAATTTGACGCCGGTGCTGACCGGTTTTGGTATCGCGGGTGTGATCATCGGTTTCGCATTGCAGGATACGCTGTCCAACTTTGCGGCGGGAATGATGCTGTTGATCTACCGCCCGTTTGATGTGGAAGATTTTGTCTACGCTGGTGGTGTTGAGGGGAAAGTGAGCCACATGAGCCTGGTGAACACCACCATTCGAACCTTTGATAATCAGATCATTATCCTGCCCAACAGCAAAATCTGGGGTGATGTGATTAAGAATGTGACGCATGAACGAGTACGCCGGGTGGATATGGTGTTTGGCATCGGTTACGCCGATGATTTACTGAAAGCGGAACGGGTGCTAAAAGAGATTGTTACTGAGCATCCGGCTGTGCTGAAAGCGCCAGAGCCCAACATTCGTGTGCATACACTCAATACCTCGTCGGTGGATTTTATTGTCCGCCCATGGGTGAAAACGGACGATTACTGGGATGTGTACTGGGATGTTACCAAAGAAGTGAAGCTGCGTTTTGATCGCGAAGGTATCTCGATTCCGTTTCCACAGCAGGATGTGCATCTGCACATGGTCGACAAAGGCCACGCATAATCAATCAAGGCACTCAGTTGAGTGCCTTGTTGTTACCGCATGCCGCCTACAGGTAGCGTCCCTGACGCTGAAGAAACTCGATTTTGTAGCCGTCAGGGTCGGTGACGAAGAAAAACGTCGCCAGATGTTTCTGATGGTGGTCAAGCGCTTTGATGTCGGTGGTTTCCACACCTTGTGCCGTGATGTTCTGGTGCGCTTGCTCGATGTCTTCCACGCTGACCGCCAGGTGACCGTAGCCACTGCCATGAGTGTATGCGTCACGCTGATCGTGATTGTAGGTCAGTTCCAGTTCAAAGCCGCTTTCTTCATTGGCCAGATAGGCCAGCGTAAAGCCGTCAAACTGATACTGGTTTTGTACAGTCAAGCCAAGAACGTTACGGTAAAACTCAATGGATTTTTCCAGGTCGCTGACCCGGATCATGCTGTGAATTAATTTTGTCATGATTGCTCCTACTGCTGAGCAAACCAGACTAGCGCCACGTGAAGCAAAAAGGGTAGTACCTGAGTACGACAAGCATTACAGGCTGTCGCACAGTTCGGCCTGAGCTGTCTTTATGGTTTGGCTGGGCTGGCGCAGATAGATCAGACAGGCACAGCGTAGCATAGAAGCAAAATTGGTGACGTCACCGTTCAATGCCAGCGCTTCCTGGTGAATGCGGCTGAGAAATTTAGGCATGCTCATCGCTTGGTGGGCGGCAATTTCTTCCAGTATGGTCCAGAAACTGGCTTCCAGCTTGACGCTGGTGACATGCCCGTCAATACGGATTGAACGAGTGATATACTGATAGGTTTCAGCTGGTTGATTGGCAAAAATCTGGCACATGGTCAAACAAGTTTGAATGAGGGAGTGGCATGATCCTGCCGCTAAATGTCATGAACGTCAATGGTATATGAGCTAAAAGAAAAAAGCGCCCCCAAGGGGGCGCTTTGGTCTGTGGTGTTATTTGACCATCGACTTGATGTATTCACCCAATTCTGAATGGTGCATGATTTTCGACACCGGAAGAATGGTTTCTGCCGGTCCCCAGGCAAATACGTTAACCGGAGTGTGGGTGTGAGTACCGGTACCCCAGACCGTGTTCTGACCAGTGGCCTGCTCGCGGGCGATCAAGTTGGTACGGTCGTTATACGGGAAGAAAGCGTCAAAGTCGTGAATCGCCGGTACCTCTTTGGCGGACAGGTAACTGTGGCCGTCTTTATGGTAAGGGTTTGGTTTGTCCTGCAAAATGTTGGCGGCTTGAGCTTCGGTAATTGGAAAGTCACTGCTCGCGTTGATGATTTCAGCCAATTTGGCCGGAGTTTGCTGGCTCTTGTCCAGCTTGCCAAACGCGTCCAGCATGCCGTAGTAGCTCATTTTCTGGTTGTACAAGCCATCAAGGATTTCAAATTTGCCAAAGTTAAAATTCGGTGCGTAATTCTGCTGTTTAAATGCTTCGCCAGAGCGTTTTTGCGGTTCAGGTAAATTGGCTGAGGAGTAGCTAAAACCAAATGAACCGGTTTCATGGTCCGCCGTGACGATGATCAGAGTATCATCACGTCCTTTCGCCCACTGGTAAACCTCGTTGACGGCTTCATCAAACTTGACCATTTCGTGTAGCATGGTGCCCGCATCATTGCTGTGACCCGCCCAGTCAATTTGTCCACCTTCGACCATCAGGAAGAAGCCATTCTGATCTTTGGCCAGCACGTTCAGGGCTTTTGCCGTCATCTCTTTCAGCGTGGGTTGGGTACGCTTGGGATCGTCTTTGCTCTGACTGTAAGCGATGCCGTCATTCATACCTGAGCTGGCAAATAGCCCGAGAACTTTACTGCCTTGGGCGTCGTTAAGCATGGTTTTATTAAACGCCAATTGGTAACCATTTTTCTGTGCTTCGGTCAGAAGATTGCGCTCGTCTTTACGCTTCGACTTCAGTGCCACATCGCCGTGCGTCAGTATTTCCAGTTGCTGGTAAGTGTCACCTTTATCGTTAGCAGATTGAGGGATCCAGTGGCGCAGTCCGCCGGATAACATCACGTCGACACCCGTTTTGAGCATGTCCGCGGCAATGTCATTTTCTAGAGAGCGATGCGGCTGATGGGCGGCAAACGCGGCGGGGGTTGCGTGCGTCATACGGGTATCCGACACCAGGCCTGTGGCTTTGCCTAAACGTTTGGCCTGCTCAAGGACGGTTTCAACGTGATGACCATCGGCATCAATACCAATCACTTCCGAGCCTGTGTAGATCCCGGTGGCCAGCATGGTTGCTGAACAGGCGGAATCCACGACAATCGCGTCTTCAGGGTGGGTGAGCGATGAACCGATCACGCCTTCATTGGCCAGTTTGTACAACGCGGTGGTGTTGCCCTGATAAATAGAATGAGGAGCGCGGCTGGCGTAGGTTTCCAAGAGGCCGACTTGTTGTGGTCCCATGCCATCACCAATCATCAGGATGACATTTTTAATTTCTGCTGAAAGTGCGTTGAAGGAGAGTACTGATGTCGCCACTGCCGTTACGACCGGCTTTATTATGTGTTTCATTTTATATCCTTATTTATTAGGTCGGCGACATTTCATCACTGAATTGTGACACTTAAGTGACAGACATAAAATGTTAATAAAATTGTAACTCTTTGAGCTTAATGAACAACTTCGCGTGGTCGAAGGTGGGGGGAAGCGTGGCGAGAAGGCAAAAATACGCCAATGGCAACGCGGTTGCGTTGCCATCTGAGTGTCGTGTCGTTGAGCGACTTAAACTAAGGCGAGCAGCAAGCCGCCAATGGTTGCCGCAGCGGAAAGATATTGCCCCGCGGAATAGGAAACGTCTTCTTCTTGTTCCTCCGCTTTGTCTGGGTGTTCCATTCCCAAAGCACCACGGGTGAATGAGTTAACTTTATCTCCGACGGTTTTTTCGCCTTGTTCAGCTGCTTTTTCTTCTTTTTCGATGTCTTTCAGAGCGGCGAGCAATGCTTTGCCTTCGTCTGAGAGTGTCACCTTAGTCTGTTCGACTTTAAGAGGGGCAGAGGAAGTGTCCTGCTCTCCGGTTTTAGCCTGAGGAGAGACAGTCTGGCTTGGGGTCACTCTGACCGAATCCATTCCTACTGGCGTCATACTCTTCTCCTGAATCTATCCACATTAGCTATATCGGCCAGGCGATAAAAAACTTTTGCAGAAATCTTACTTATTTGTTCAAAAAATAACATAGCAAAAAGTGCGCCCGATTGCTGCCGGCTTTTCTCAGCTTGTGAACGGCGTAATCGGTCGGTAGAAAAACGTGAGCAACATCTGTGCCAGTTATGGGGGACGAGGGGGAAATGAAAACGCCGCATCCTTGCGGCGTAATCGGGTCGGCGGCCAAACCGATTTTTAGGATCGGTTACAGTTTAGGAGAAAAAGATGACAATTTCATGCAGGCTCATGCGGCAACCTCATCGCTCTCCTCAAGATCGAATGAGGCACGGATTAGTTTTTTAGTGTAATCGTGACGAGGTTGCTGGAAGATGGCTTCTGCGCTGCCTTGTTCCATGACTTCCCCTTTTTGCATCACGATCACCCTGTCTGACAGGGCCTTAACCACACTGAGGTCATGACTGATGAACAGGAAACCGATGTTGTGCTTTGTCTGGATATCCTTGAGCAAGTCGATAACCGTTAGCTGAACCGAACGATCTAAGGCCGATGTCGGTTCGTCCAATAAGATAAAAGACGGTTCAAGGATCAGCGCCCGGGCAATCGCAATCCGTTGGCGCTGACCGCCGGAAAATTCATGCGGATAGCGGTTAATTGAGTGAGGATCCAGTCGCACCTCTTGCAGCGCTTTGCGTGCGCGCTGCAAACGCTCACTGCGGCTGAGATGAGGTTGGTGCACGGTCAGACCTTCAGTAATGATTTCGCCGATCGTCATTCGTGGCGATAGCGACCCATAAGGATCCTGAAACACCATCTGAATGTCTTTTTTCAGGTCGAAACGCTGCTTGTCGGTCAGTTGGCTAACATCCTGGCCTTTAAATACAATTTGCCCGCTTGATGGCAACAGGCCAATCAATGCCCGGCCCAGAGTCGATTTCCCAGATCCGGATTCCCCCACGATGCCCAGAGTTTCCCCTTGTTTAAGTTCAAGCGAGATGCCTTTTACCGCTTCAAAGTATTGATTTCTGGCAGAAATAAAATGTGATTTAACCAGAAATTTGACCCGGATGTCTTGTGCGCTCAGCAGCGCTGGGGCGCTGTCTTCAATGGCGTCTTTACGCCCGTTGGGGATGGAGTTGATCAGCATCTTCGTGTATTCGTGTTGCGGTGAGGCAAACAGATCTCGGCATTGTCCCTCTTCGACCACGTCACCTTGACACATCACCAGCACTCGATCGGCCAGGTGTTTCACCACACCCAGATCGTGTGTGATGAACAAGATCGCCATGCCCATTTTCGTCTGAATCTCTTGAATCAGATTCAGCACTTCAGCCTGAACGGTAACGTCCAGTGCGGTGGTGGGTTCATCGGCGATCAGAATATCTGGTTCGTTGATCAGCGCCATGGCTATCATAATCCGTTGCAGCTGCCCGCCGGAAAACTCATGCGGGTACTTGTTGTAGGCTTGATCAGGTTCTGGCAGATGCACCAGTTCAAACAGTTCCAGTACGCGTTGTCTGGCTTGTTTCAATGAACGCCGACGGTGACACATCAGGGCTTCCGCCACCTGGATCCCGACCCGCATGTATGGGTTTAATGACGTCATCGGTTCTTGAAAAATCATCGCAATGCGGTCGCCGCGAACTTTGCGCATGGCATTTTCGCTTTGCGTCAGCAGTTCCTGGCGTTCGAACACAATGCTGGAGTCCGGATGAACAATGGCATTGTTAGGCAACAATTGCATCAGCGCGTTGGTGGACACGGACTTACCGCTGCCGGACTCGCCGACGATTGCCAGCGTTTCCCCCGCATACAGGTCAAAGTTGATATTTTTTACCGCATCAACGATTCCGTCGTTGGTGGTAAAACTAACGGACAGGTTACGTACCGTAAGGATTGGATTGGACATTGTACTTCCTTATCAATGGGGAGTCAGACGGTGTCAGTTCACCACCTGAGGTGTGGTCATAAGCCCGTTCATCAGCTTAAGGTTGGTGAAATAATGGTGCGCCTTTTCTACTTGCTCATATTCCAGCATCCACTGCGCATTGCGCTGCGCGCTGCAAAACGCACCCAGATGACGCAGGAGATCCTCACTCTGTTTCTCCAGTACGCTATCGGTACTGCGGACAAGGGCGTTCGGTTCTATGGCGATAAACTGGAGTAAGGCGTAGGCTTGATTGAGTACGTCAAACGCGCGCTGGTGCTGGCCCATACGGTTGAGGATTTCGGACTGAGATACCGCGGCATCACGCAGGCCAGACAGTAAGCAGACAAACTGACAGGGCTTAGTCTCATCGGAGCGCAGCGCGGATTGAATGTGTCCTGGCAGTGAAGAAAGCACGTCTTCATAGAGATAGTGTGCCTGAGGCCAATGGCCCTGATCCAGAAGTTGTTCCGCTTTGAGGTAGCTCGACCAGCATTGTTGTAGGTCCATGAATCTCTTCTCCGATGACGTCAAACAGTAGTATTTAAATGCAATTAATTATCAATTGCAAATAATAATTATTGTTATGTATGAAAGGGAAAGAGAAGTGCCGGGCTATTCGCCCGGCAGGTTGGCGTGGTGTTATTCGCAGATCAAATCGTCATTGCGTTGTGTCAGTGCATGGATCGCTTTGAGGCGATTATCACGTTGAACAAAACGTACCGGCGGCTCAAGCACGGCCAACTGGTAGTCGGCTTTCGCCTGTGTTGGCTTTGTCACGGGGGTGATCACAACCACCTTCAAGGTCGGGTTGCGCCGCAGAATCGACGCTTTGGTCCCCAGACCATCTTCTATATGAAATTTTCCCGCGATATGTAAGATTTGGGTCTCCGGATTGTCTTTGAGATAATTGACAATGCTTTCGGCCATGGTTTCGTCCCAGGTCACCTGTGCGGCATATTGGCGTTCGGTTTGTTCTGGCTTGCCGTGGTGCATCGATGCCATGAACTTGTCTTTGTAAGCAGAGGGACCGGTATTGATTTCGCTGGCCACTTGCTGACGACGCTCCGCAGACAGCTTGTCGAGATAGGTCAGGCCTTCACGACCGATACAGCGCACCATAGGTTTGGGGGCGTTGGCAGCGAGCACGTCCATATCGTTGGCTTTGGCGAACTCGACCAGCGGCCGGTAGTCGCTTTCATAGTTTGGCCAGGCGTCGCCTTCTGACATCAGTGGCTGTTCACCAATGCGGCTATTGAGGTAGTCGTTGAGCACTTTTTGTGCCGGGCGGGCAAACTGTTCCATCGACAAGGTGATGGCCTTGGGAGTGCGGCTCAACGCTTGCAGTAAATCGGTCTGAAAACGGTGAACCCCGGCATGTGTGTGCCATTCGCCCACCATTACCACATCCGCATCCAGAATGTTTGCGGGCAAGTTATCGACGCTGAGTTGCTTTCCCTGAGGGGAATACAGTTGGTAGTCGTAATAAGTGGTGTTGAGTTCAGTTGTGCTGCTGACGCAGCCGCTGAGCAATAATGCACTGAAAACAGAGGTAAAAAGGGTTCGCATTGATTGGCCTCCAAAAATGACCGGGGAATCTTACCGGAGGCCTGATTAGGATTCAATGAAAATGAAAACTATTATCAATTAACTTTTTGGTATACGCGCAGCATGAAATCGGCCTCACACTCAAAC
>NZ_WXWP01000344.1:0-17643 GCF_009904765.1 Vibrio sp. V39_P1S14PM300 | reverse complement strand
CTTCGTATCATTGAAACCTAAGTTGATGTCGAAACATCAATTTGGATTATCATCAACGAGTGCCCACACAGATTGATAGGTTTATATTGTTAAAGAGCTGTTCTTCTTTGTGACTTGCATCACTTCGGAAGAGGCGGTCATTTTAGCGAGATAAAGTTTAGTGTCAACCACTTTTTTCAAACTTTTTTCAAGCATTTCCGCTTGGCTAATTGACCTGCTCACCCGGCTCTGTTTCTTTCGAAGCGTTCCCGTGTCAGCGAGGGGGCATTATAGAGATCGCCGTCACGTTGGCAAGCCCTTTTTCGCGTTTTTTTTGATTTTTTTATTGTTTGCGTATTTTCTATGCAAAGCTCGTCATTTTCATCATTCTTCATAGTCAAAAATGCCATTCTTACCTCTATATAAGGAGAAATTATGAGTGCTTTGCGCAGCTACAAAGGAATTGCTCCCCAAATAGGCGCCCATGTTTACATCGACTCAAGCTCTGTGTTGGTCGGTGACATTACTATCGGCGACGACAGCAGTATCTGGCCGTTCGTTGCCGCCCGTGGTGACATTAATCAGATCCGAATTGGCCAACGCACAAATGTTCAGGATGGCAGCGTCCTGCATGTCACGCATAAGAATAGTGAGAACCCAGACGGTTATCCTCTGATCATTGGCAATGATGTCACTATCGGCCATAAAGTTATGTTACACGGTTGTACCATTGCTGACCGGGTATTGGTCGGGATGGGCGCTATCATCCTGGACGGGGTAATAATAGAAGAGGACGTTATGGTCGGGGCCGGAAGTCTGGTGCCTCCGGGAAAGCGTCTGGAGAGTGGCTACCTGTATGTGGGCAGCCCGGTCAAACAAGCACGTCCACTCAGTGATAAGGAACGCGCCTTCTTACAGAAATCCGCCGATAACTATGTACAGAATAAAAATGACTATCTGACTCAAGTCACCGTCATCAACTGATGATCTCGATCTGGCCGAACGGATTGAACTCTTCATCTTCGATCAAAGCTTCGGCCAACTCTTCCAAATCAAAGCGCAGCCCGGTAAACGCGTCAACTGCCTGTTGTGCTCCACAGACAGGCTGACCGGATAACTTGGCCAACTCACTAGCGGCCACAATGCACTCGATCAACGCGCCCGACTGCTGAGCCGGGAAGACAACCGCCTGGCGCTCTTCGTCCCAGTTCTGTACGTCCGGAAACAAGATTGACTGATTCATTACTGACCTTCCAGGTTCTTTCTTAATTCACGTAAAATTTGCCGGGTGCCAGGACGCAAACCGCGCCACAACATAAAGCTTTCTGCTGCTTGTCCCACCAGCATCCCCAAACCATCATAAGCCGCCACCGCCCCATTATCACTCGCCCATTGATTAAAGGCGGTTTTACCCGCGCCATACATCATATCGTACGCGTAAGTGCTGGGGGTAAAGATGGCCGCCGAAACGGCCGGCAGCTCACCGCTCAGGCTCGCGGAGGTCGAATTGATCACCACATCAAACCCCTGGTCTATCTCTTTCATGGCCACGGCCTTGATCGCACCATAGTGAGAAAACAGCGTGGCCAGCTGTTCGGCTTTGGCAAGGGTACGATTGGTGATGACGATCTCAGCCGGATGTTGGTCAAGCAAAGGCTTGAGCACACCACGTGCCGCACCGCCGGCCCCGATGAGCAAAATACGGGCCCCTTGCAGAGGCACCTGATACTGCAACAAGTCCTGAACCAAGCCTTCGCCATCGGTGTTGTCACCTAAAATGCCGCCATCATCAAGTTTCTTCAGCGTGTTCACGGCACCGGCCAGCTGCGCACGTTCAGTAAGACGAGTAGCAAACTGCACGGCGTCTTCTTTAAATGGCACAGTGACATTACACCCCTTGCCTCCGCTGGCAAAAAACTGACGCGCCGCATCCATAAAGCCATCCACTGGCACTAACTCAGCCGTGTAGGTTAATGGCTGGTTCGTCTGACGGGCAAACAGGGTATGAATAAACGGAGATTTACTGTGTCCGATCGGATTGCCAAATACGGCATAGCGGTCAACTGGTTGAATCATTGTGTTCCTGCCACAAAACGAAAAGGGTCATTGTTACCCAATGACCCTATCACTAACCCTATACAGAAGAAAGTCTTACCAGGCGCGTGGCTTGAGGTAATGCTCATAGAGTTCAGCTTCAGCGCTGCCAGGCTCAACCTGATAACGATATTCCCACCGCGCCAAAGGCGGCATTGACATCAAGATAGACTCGGTCCGGCCCCCACTTTGCAAGCCAAACAGGGTCCCCCGATCGTACACCAGGTTAAATTCCACGTAGCGGCCACGACGATAAAGCTGAAACTCGCGCTCACGTTCACCATATGGTGTGTCTTTGCGCCGCTGCACAATTGGGAGATACGCTTCGGCGTACCCTTCCCCGACAGCTTTGATGTACGCAAAACAGGTCTCAAACGGCCACTGATTCAAATCATCAAAAAACAGACCGCCAATTCCACGGGTCTCATCGCGGTGCGGCAGGAAGAAATAGTTATCACACCAGGCTTTGTGCTCCGCGTACACCTCATCGCCAAACGGTGCACACAGTGCTTTGGCCGTGTCGTGCCAGGAGTGGCAGTCTTGTTCGAAGGGATAGAATGGCGTTAAATCGAAGCCGCCGCCAAACCACCAGATCGGATCTTCGCCTTCTTTTTCAGCAATAAAGAAACGTACGTTGGCGTGTGAGGTCGGCACATAGGGATTGTTGGGGTGCATCACCAACGACACGCCCATCGCTTCGAACCGGCGCCCCGCCAACTCCGGACGATGGGCGGTTGCCGAAGCCGGCATCTGCTGACCCGCAACGTGGGAAAAGTTAACGCCGCCTTGCTCAAACACCGCACCATTTTTCATCACCCGGGTCCGACCACCACCGCCCAGTCGCTCTCCCGGCTCACGATGCCAGGCATCTTCGACAAACACAGCGTGGCCGTCTACCTGCTCTAATTGCTGACAAATCGAATCTTGCAGCTCGATCAGAAACTGCTTCACTGCCTGTTTATCTATGGCTGACATCTTTTTACCTTCCTTTACGACTGCGCAGGGTTAACCCTGTCTTAATATTTGCGATGTTTTTGCGTCACGAATCTCACTCGGTTTGTCACGGCCGCCCGTTTCTCCGTGCAGAATTGCCACCAGTTGCTCGCCCAGTTGTTGCTCAACTTCTTCTGTGGTCATGCACGGCGGCTGACCGCTCAGATTCGCGCTGGTAGAGGTTAACGGTTTTCCAAACGCATCACACATTTTTTGCACCAAAGGATGATCCGTCACACGCACTGCAATTGAATCAAACTGACCCGATACCCAATCCGACACTTTATCGCTGCATGGCATAATCCACGTCACAGGCCCGGGCCATGTGGCGTGAACCTTGTCCAGTTGCTCCGCAGTGAGCTGGGATTCATCAATGTACGGCAGTAATTGGTCGTAACTGGCGGCGATCAAAATCAGGCCTTTTTCTACCGGGCGCTGCTTCAGTTTGAGCAATTTGGCAATCGCTTCCGGGTTATCCGGATCACACCCCACACCGAAAACCCCCTCGGTCGGGTAAGCAATCACTTCCCCCTGGCGGAGTGCATTCAGTGCTTGTTCAAAGTTATCCACCTTAACTTCCTTTCTCTACTTGCGTTGATTTGCGCTAAGTGTACAAACAATCGCTGGCGCTGACTAAAGCAATTTATTTATAGAATGTATCAATCAGCCGAACCACCTCGGCGCAAACGTTTGCCTGAGAGAAAAATCCCCGTATAATGCGCACGCAACTCGTGGAAACCACGAGAGACATCACCTAGATTTGCAGCACGAAGGAGTTAGAGATGAAAGTCGGTATCATCATGGGGTCTCAGTCAGACTGGCCAACAATGAAACTTGCAGCAGAAATGCTCGATCAGTTCGGCGTGGCGTACGAAACCAAAGTGGTTTCCGCCCACCGCACCCCGCACCTGCTGGCCGACTATGCCACCAGCGCCAAACAACGTGGCCTGAAAGTGATCATCGCAGGGGCCGGTGGCGCAGCTCACCTGCCAGGCATGACGGCCGCCTTTACCAGTTTACCGGTTCTGGGTGTGCCGGTTCAGTCGCGTGCGCTGTCCGGTCTCGACTCCCTCTATTCGATTGTACAGATGCCCAAAGGCATCGCGGTCGGCACATTGGCGATTGGTGAAGCCGGTGCGGCGAACGCTGGCCTGCTAGCGGCCCAGATAATCGGTACCTTTGATGACGCTGTCATGGCCAAAGTGGAAGCGTTCCGCAGCGCGCAGACCGAAACGGTACTGGCGAACCCGAACCCGGCCGGAGAGTAACACCATGCACGTACTGGTACTGGGTGCCGGACAACTGGCACGTATGATGTCACTGGCCGGAGCGCCACTCAACATACAGATCACCGCCTTTGATGTGGTCAGCGAAAACATCGTCCATCCACTGACTCAAACCATACTGGGTCATGGCTTGGGCAACGCCATCGAACAAGCAGATGTGATCACCGCTGAGTTTGAACACATTCCCCATGCGGTGCTGGATGCGTGTGAGCGCAGCGGAAAGTTTCTGCCAACCACGCGAGCGATCAAAGCAGGCGGCGATCGACGCCTGGAAAAGGCACTACTGGACACCGCTGGCGTACGCAATGCCAAACACGCCGTGATCACCCAACGCGCCGATTTTGATGCAGCGATTGCTGAAGTGGGTGTGCCGATGGTGCTCAAAACCGCATTGGGCGGCTACGATGGCAAAGGTCAGTGGCGACTGAAAGATAGGCAGCACGCTGAGGCAGTCTGGGCGGAAATGGCGCAGGCTCTGGCCGCCTCAGACCAGCAAGCCATTGTTGCCGAAGAGTTTGTCGCCTTTGATCGCGAAGTTTCCTTAGTGGGCGCCCGCAGCAAAAATGGAGACATCGCGGTGTACCCGCTGGCGGAAAACGTGCATGTCGATGGCGTACTGAGCCTGTCCACCGCCATTGATGCCCCGGAGCTTCAGGCAGAGGCCAAGCAGATGTTCCGTGCCGTGGCCGACAGTCTAAACTACGTTGGGGTGCTGGCACTGGAGTTCTTTGATGTCGGGGGGGCACTGCTGGTGAATGAAATTGCGCCACGCGTACACAACTCCGGCCACTGGACCCAACAAGGTGCGGAAACCTGTCAGTTTGAAAACCATCTGCGTGCAGTGTGTGGCCTGCCACTTGGCAGCACCAAACTGATCCGCGAAACCGCCATGATTAACATTCTTGGTCAGGATCAGGTTCCAGATGCCCTGCTGGCCATGCCGGGTGTGCACGTACACTGGTACGGTAAAGTGCAACGCGCAGGACGCAAAATGGGCCACATTAATGTGTGTGGTGATTACAGTGGTGAGCTACAACGCAGCCTGTGTGCGCTGGCGGATGTACTCGCTCCGGAGCACTATCCGGCGGTCCATGCGTTTGCCAACAAACGGCAGTAAAAAAACGGCGCTTTCGGCGCCGTTTTTTATGCTTCATGCTGCAGGTGCTGGCACTTCCGATTGGCACACTGTCGCCGCACACCACTGACCAGTTTCTTCTCAACCAGCAGCGGGTAATGACACACCTCGCAAACTCCCGCCAACGGCGGTTGGTTCACAGCAAATTTGCATTTAGGGTAATGGTCACAGGCGTAGAACAGCTTACCGAAACGAGTTTTGCGCTCTACCAGATGCCCCTTGCCACACTCTGGACAACCAAACTGCGCTGACTCCGCCTGCGGAGGTTTGTCTGGAGATTCAATATGGTGACATTGAGGGTAGGCACTGCAGCCAATGAACATCCCGTAACGTCCCTGCCGCAGAACCAGTTCACTGCCGCACTCAGGACACGGCACACCCAGTTCTTTAACAATGTGACCATCATTCTGGTGCAACGGACGGAGGTAATCACAAGCTGGGTAATGCGAGCAGCCAAGAAAGGCGCCATGTTTTCCATGGCGCAATTGCAATTTTCCACCACAGACCGGGCACGGCTCGTGCTCCAGTGCATGTTCATGGGCGGAAAACAGTTTGTCGTCGATTTTGTTACTCATAGCCAGGCGAAGAACTCAGTGCAGAATACCCTGCTCTTTGGTGTACAACAGCTCTTCCATTAGCGTATAGGCATTTTCATTCCCCGGTACATTGAACAGCACCATCAGAATGATCCATTTGAGGTCATCCAGCTCAAACTCGTGGGTTTCCAATCCCATCACCCGGTCAATCACCATCTCGCGGGTTTCACTGGTCAACACTTTAATTTGCTCCAGGAACAGAAGAAAACCCCGGCACTCCAGATCCAGACGCTCCATCTCTTTCGGCGTATAAATACGCGACGATGTTGCGGCACTGGTGGCGATCGCAGAATGCGTATCGCTCTGTTGCAACGCGGCCAAATCCTCTAACCATTGGAGAGCCTTATAAATATCTTTCTGGTGAAACCCGGCACGAAGCAGTTCTTCTTCCAGTTCGTCCTGGTCCACCTGTAACTCTGCATCGCTATGGATGTAGGTTTCGAACAAATACATCAGTATGTCCATCATCATAGCTAGCCCCTCCCCTTACGAATATAGCCACCTGTAACTGCAACAACGTGCCCTGAGAGCTCTAGCTCCAGGAGCTGCATCATGACTTCATGCACAGGTATATTGGTCCTGTTTGCAAGAATATCAACTGGTGTCGCCTCATTCCCTACGTTAGCTAACAGCTCGGCAAATGGCAATTCTTCTCTGCTGTCATTTTGCGTAAACAGCGCCGGCTGTGGGTACGGGCTTTGAGACACAGACCAGTTTACCAAGTTCTCTATTTCATCTAAGACGTCTTTTGCACTTTGCACAAGGCAAGCACCGTTTTTTATCAGTTGGTTACCACCGCGACTGGTCGGGCTGTGAATCGATCCTGGCAAGGCAAACACATCCCTGCCCTGCTCGGCCGCATAGCGTGCCGTGATCAAAGAGCCACTTTTTTCTGCGGCTTCCACCACCAGCACCCCAACCGACAAACCGCTAATGATCCGGTTACGGCGCGGAAAATGCTCAGCGCGAGGTTTGGCATCCGGACGAAACTCCGACACCAACGCACCTTGCTCACGGATACGCTCGGCCAGTTTTCGATGCCGGGCCGGATAAAGGTGTTGTAGACCACTGCCAAGCACCGCCACCGTCTCACCATCGCCCAATAAAGCACCATCGTGCGCATGCCCGTCGATGCCAAGCGCCAGCCCGCTGGTGACAACCAGTCCATGCCGGCTGAACTCCGTCGCAAAGGCCTTGGCGCATGCCAGCCCGTCCACACTGGCATTACGGCTTCCCACCATCGCCAATTGAGGCTCAGCCAAACAGGCCAGCCTGCCCGACACAAACAACTGGGGAGGCGGTGACGGAACCTGTTTCAGCAGCGCCGGATACGCCGCGCACTGACTGGTCAAAATATGCCGGTCTGCACTTTGTGCTCGCCACTCCAGGCACGACAGTGCGATCGCCGGTGCCTGGTGGTGTAAAAAGCGGATTTGCTCCGGACTCAGCCCCAGCGCGGCCAGCTCTGCCGAGCAAAGGTTCACCAGTGCCTGCGGACTGGCTCTGGCCAGCAGATGACTCAGGCCACGGCTACCCAGTTTGGGCACCGCGGTAAGAGTCAGCCAAGCCAACAGCTCAGCATCACTCACGGTTACCATGCAACCACCCGTGTCGCCTGACTAACCGGCGCCACACTGTCGGTGATCAGCGCCAAAGCAAAGGGGGATTTGACCTGAGTGACCATCAACTGCCCGATGGCACGTTCGGGCAGCGTCCATGCCAGTTCATCCAATTGGGCCCCCGGTTGAGACAATCCTAGCCGCTGGCCGGCTTGTAAGGTCGTTCCCTCTTGTTGACGAAGTATCAGCCATTGCCCAGCGTCCAGATAACGCCGCCCGTCAAGGCTGCTGACGATCACCACGTCGGGGTTCATCTGCACACTTTGTCCTGGCTGCAAGCGCGATGCGGTGCGAAAGGGCAGTGCAATGTCCCCCGCACGCACTTCCTGTTGCAGCCATCCAAGTTGCAGCACACTGAACGCGGTGTGCGATGCCGTCAGTCGCGCGTTGGCCACCTGACGCAGCGCCACGACCTCGGCCTCGGCCTCAGCGAACGCGACACGCTGCATCGGCCGCCAAATCGACCAGTGCAATTCGGTATGCTGCCCTGCCAGCGCAATCACATGCGCACTGGTTAAGTAATCACGTGCCTCACTGCCGCCGACCACCAAAGGCGCCGCGGCAAACTGATCCGCACTCAGCAGCCGGGCCGTGCCCCACTCAGGCGGCGCATCGGCCAGTCCATCGCCACGGCTCGCCACCGGAAGCACTCGTACCTGAGGACGGACTGTGACTATCTGAATAGTATCCGGTGGCGATAACGGCTCGTCCGCCATCACAGGCCAGGTGATACTGGTCAGCCCCAGCCAGATAAGGGAAAAGTAACGAAAAAGTCGCAACATGACCTGATTTCCTTGGTCTTGATAGGAATAGAGGAAGGATTAATCACGCCGGAATGCTGTCATTTGGGTGGTAAAATGTCTAGAATTGAGCCAACGAGGTTTAGCCTGATTCGGCACAGTTCAACAATTCGAGTGTATATGTCTGTATTACAAGTATTAACATTCCCGGATGATCGCCTGCGTACTGTCGCGAAGCCAGTAGAGCAAGTGACTCCTGAGATTCAAAAAATCGTCGATGACATGTTGGAAACCATGTACGACGAAGAAGGTATTGGTCTGGCGGCCACTCAGGTGGACATCCACCAACGCATCGTCGTGATCGATATTTCAGAGACCCGCGATCAGCCAATGGTGTTGATCAACCCAGAAATTCTGGAAAAACGCGGCGAAGACGGCATTGAAGAAGGCTGTCTGTCTGTCCCTGGCGCACGTGCTCTGGTTCCCCGCGCGGCAGAAGTAACGGTCCGAGCCCTAAACCGCGAGGGCGAAGAGTACACCTTTGAGGCGGACGATCTGCTGGCCATTTGTGTTCAGCACGAACTCGACCACCTGATGGGCAAGCTGTTTGTCGACTACCTGTCACCGCTGAAACGCAAACGCATTCAGGACAAGCTGGCCAAAATTAAACGCTTTAACGACAAGCAACAAAACGCTTAATCACACTGACAGGAGCCAGATCTTGAGCAAGCCATTACGAATTGTCTTCGCTGGTACTCCGGACTTCGCCGCCCGTCATCTGGCGGCGTTGTTGTCTTCGGAGCACGACGTCATCGCAGTGTACACCAACCCGGATCGCCCAGCAGGCCGTGGTAAAAAGCTGGCGGCGCCACCGGTCAAACAGCTGGCACTGGAACACAACCTGCCCGTTTACCAACCGGAAAGCCTCAAGTCCGAACAGGCCCAGCAGGAGCTGGCGGCGCTGAACGCGGACATCATGGTGGTGGTCGCCTATGGCATGCTACTGCCACAAGTGGTGCTCGATACCCCCAAACTGGGCTGCATCAACGTCCACGGCTCCATTTTGCCCCGCTGGCGCGGCGCGGCGCCCATCCAGCGCTCGATCTGGGCCGGCGATGCCGAAACCGGCGTCACCATCATGCAGATGGACATCGGCCTGGACACCGGCGACATGCTGTTGACCGCCACGTTGCCGATCGAAAGTCACGACACCAGTGCTTCCATGTATGACAAGCTGGCCGTGCTCGGCCCGCAAGCACTGACGAACTGCCTGAGCGATATCGCAGCCGGTCGCGCGGTTGCCACCCAACAAGATGAAACGCTGGCCAACTACGCCAAAAAACTCAGCAAAGAAGAAGCGCGTATCAACTGGCATGACAGCGCTGAGCATATTGAACGCTGCGTGCGTGCTTTCAATCCTTGGCCGATGAGCCACTTTGAAGCCGAAGGCAACAGCATCAAAGTATGGCAAAGTCGCGTTGAGCCACAACACAGTGAGCAGCCAGCCGGGACGATTCTTCGCGCCGACAAACACGGCATTCAGGTTGCCACCGGCCAGGGCACACTGGTGCTGGAGCAGTTGCAAATTCCGGGTAAAAAAGCCCTGCCAGTGCAGGACATACTCAATGCCCGGGCCAACTGGTTTGAAGTCGGCACACGCCTGAGCTCGCCAGAGCAAAACTAACTTTTTATTGATCAGAACTTTTTTGAGGGCAGAGATGCCCTCCTATTTTTATGGTGACCCTATGAATGTTCGTGCTGCCGCTGCCAACGTCCTGTTTCAGGTAGTTGATAAAGGCCAGTCTCTGTCCACCGCCCTTCCCGCTGCCCAGCAGACCATCAAACCCCGTGACCACGCTTTATTGCAAGAGATCTGTTACGGCGCATTGCGTTACCTGCCCCGATTGGAATCGATCGCGGGTGAGCTGATGGATAAGCCGCTCAAAGGCAAACAACGAGTGTTTCATCACCTGATCCTGGTTGGCATTTACCAACTGAGCTTTATGCGTATCCCGGCACACGCCGCTGTTGGTGAAACCGTCGAAGGGACCAAAGCACTCAAAGGCCCACGCCTGCGTGGCCTGATCAACGCGGTTTTGCGTAACTATCAGCGCAATCAAGAGCAGTTGGATGCGTTGGCGATCAGCCATGATGCGGGCAAATACGGTCACCCGGGCTGGCTGCTTAAACTGTTGCAACACGCCTACCCGCAGCAATGGCAAAGCATCGTCGACGCCAACAACAGCAAAGCTCCGATGTGGCTACGAGTCAACCGCCAGCATCACAGCCGGGACGAATACCTGACATTGCTGGAGCAGGAACAGATCGAATGCACCCTGCACCCACAAGCGCAGGATGCCATCAAACTGGCTGCTCCGCGCGACGTGTTCACTCTGCCTGGTTTTGAACAGGGCTGGGTGTCGGTGCAAGATGCGGCGGCGCAATTGTTGGTGAACTATCTCACCCCAGAGAACGGCGAGCTGATCCTCGACTGCTGTGCCGCTCCAGGCGGCAAAACGGCCCATATTCTCGAACACAGCCAGGCTCAAGTGGTGGCGATTGACTGCGATGACACCCGTCTTAAACGGGTGCACGAGAACCTCAAACGCCTCAAGCTTGAAGCACAGGTTATTTGCGGCGACGCACGAAATCCGCAACAGTGGTGGCAAGGTGAACAGTTTGATCGCATTCTACTCGATGCGCCGTGTTCCGCGACGGGCGTCATTCGTCGTCACCCGGACATCAAATGGTTGCGCCGCGCTGACGATATCGAGGCACTGGCCGCACTGCAAAGTGAGATCCTGGATGCGATGTGGCAGCAGTTGAAACCCGGTGGTACGCTGGTTTACGCCACCTGTTCGATCACTCCACAAGAGAACAGCCAACAGGTGAAAGCGTTTCTTGCCCGTACCGCAGACGCAACATTGCTGGGCTCAGATCCCGAACAGCCCGGACGTCAAATCCTGCCTGGCGAAGAGGACATGGACGGATTTTATTACGCCGTCCTGACCAAGGCGGCGTAACAACAGGACATATTCAGCGGCCCAATGTGGCCGCTATTCAGTGGTAAACAAGAGAAAACCATATGAAAATCATCATTCTTGGTGCAGGTCAGGTCGGTGGTACTCTGGCGGAAAACCTGGTCGGTGAAAACAACGACATCACCATCGTCGACCAAAACAGCGATCGCCTGCGCGAGTTGCAAGACAAATACGATTTACGGGTCGTGAACGGCCACGCCAGCCATCCGGATGTGTTGCGTGAAGCCGGCGCTCAGGATGCCGACATGCTGGTGGCCGTCACCAACACCGATGAGGCCAATATGGCCGCCTGTCAGGTGGCGTTTTCTCTGTTTAACACCCCTAATCGGGTCGCTCGCATCCGCTCCCCCGAATATCTGGCCGAAAAAGAGGCCTTGTTCCAGTCGGGGGCGGTACCGGTCGATCACCTGATTGCCCCTGAAGAGCTGGTGACCAGCTACATTGAACGACTGATCCAGTATCCGGGCGCGCTGCAGGTGGTCAGTTTTGCCGATCAGAAAGTCAGTCTGGTGGCGGTGAAAGCCTATTACGGTGGCCCGCTGGTGGGTAACGCCCTGTCTGCGCTGCGCGAACACATGCCACACATCGATACCCGGGTGGCGGCGATTTTTCGTCAGGGACGGCCTATCCGTCCGCAAGGCACCACCATCATCGAAGCCGATGACGAAGTGTTCTTTGTTGCGGCCAGTAACCACATCCGTTCGGTCATGAGTGAGCTGCAACGGCTGGAAAAACCGTATCGCCGCATCATGATCGTCGGCGGAGGCAACATCGGTGCCAGTTTGTCGCGCCGCCTTGAGCAGACGTACAGCATCAAACTGATCGAGCGTAATTATCAGCGCGCGGAGCAGTTGTCTGAAGAGCTGGAGAACACCATTGTTTTTTGTGGCGATGCGGCCGATCAGGAATTACTGACCGAAGAAAACATCGATCAGGTGGATGTCTTTATCGCCCTGACCAACGAAGACGAGACTAACATCATGTCGGCCATGCTGGCCAAGCGCATGGGCGCCAAGAAAGTAATGGTGCTTATCCAGCGCGGTGCTTATGTCGATCTGGTGCAAGGTGGCGTGATTGACGTCGCGATTTCTCCCCAACAGGCGACCATTTCCGCCCTGCTGACTCATGTTCGCCGCGCCGACATCGTCAACGTTTCCTCGCTGCGCCGCGGCGCGGCCGAAGCGATCGAAGCCATTGCCCACGGCGATGAAACCACCTCCAAAGTGGTTGGCCGGGCCATCGGCGACATCAAACTCCCTCCCGGCACCACCATCGGAGCGATTGTACGGGGCGATGAAGTATTGATCGCCCATGACCGGACCGTGATTGAACAAGACGATCACGTGGTGATGTTCCTGGTCGACAAAAAATACGTTCCGGACGTGGAAGCCCTGTTCCAGCCAAGCCCCTTCTTCCTGTAGGTCGGTGGCATGGTCAACTTTCGTCCCGTTCTGTTTGTCATCGGGCTGGTGCTCTCGAAACTGGCCCTGTTTATGTATGTGCCGACACTGGTGGCATTTATCACAGGCACCGACGGTTTTATCGACTTTGGTCAGGCGGTGATCATCACCCACCTGGCGGCGTTTATCTGTCTGTCGGTTGGGCGCACGGCTCAGTTTAAGCTCAGCGTGCGCGACATGTTTCTGATCACCAGTCTGGTGTGGACCATTGCCAGTGCCTTTGCGGCGCTGCCGTTCGTCTTTATCAACCACATCAGCTTTACCGACGCCTATTTTGAAACCATGTCCGGCATCACCACCACCGGTTCGACAGTACTCAGTGGCCTGGACAATATGGCGCCGAGCATTCTGCTGTGGCGCTCGATTCTGCAATGGCTTGGTGGGGTCGGCTTTATCGTTATGGCGGTGGCGATCCTGCCAATGCTGAACGTCGGGGGGATGCGACTGTTCCAGACCGAATCGTCCGACTGGTCCGACAAAAGCAGTCCACGGGCCAAAACCGTGGCAAAAAATATCGTCGCGGTGTACCTGATCCTGACGCTGCTGTGCATGCTGGGGTATCTGCTGACCGGCATGACCCCGTTTGAAGCGATCAATCACGCCTTTACTACGCTCTCAACCGGCGGGTATTCGACCTCCGACGGCTCGATGAACCACTTCTCCAAAGGCGCACACTGGATTGGCACTTTGTTTATGTTCCTGGGAGGATTGCCGTTTCTGCTGTTTGTTGCTGCGCTGCGCAAACGCAAGCCTCAACTGTTGTTCAACGATGCCCAGGTGCGCGGTTTTGCCTATCTGTTTCTTACCGCCAGCCTGATCGTCGCCGCCTGGCTGTGTCTGCGCGATGGTTATACCGTGCTGGATGCGCTGCGCGTCGCCATGTTTAATATCGTATCGGTGCTGACCACCACAGGCTATGGCCTGGGCGACTTTACCGCCTGGGGTGCACTGCCGACCACCATGTTTGCGTTTCTGATGATGGTCGGCGCCTGCTCCGGCTCGACGTCCGGCGGGATCAAAATCTTCCGCTTTCAGATCGCCACCAGCATGCTGCACAAACAGATGATGAAACTGATCCACCCATCGGGCGTATTTGTACAGCGTTACAATCAGCGCCCGGTGAATGAAGATATTATCCGTTCAGTGGTGGCGTTCGGTCTGACGTATTTTATGACCATCATTGTGATTGCCGGCGGATTGAGTGCCATGGGCTTGGATCCGATCACCAGTATTTCCGGCTCGATCACTGCGGTGGCCAATGTCGGCCCGGGTATGGGGCCAGTGATTGGCCCGACTGGCAACTTTGCCCCGCTGCCGGATGCGGCGAAATGGCTACTCAGCCTCGGCATGTTAATGGGACGACTGGAGATTCTCACCTTGCTGGTGCTGTTTTTTCCGGCCTTCTGGAAACGTTAAGGAACCCAATCATGAAACACTGGATTGCTCTGACTGGCCTGATCGCCAGCACTTCAACCCTGGCGGCTCAGGTCGTCACACTCGAGGATGGCCGTCAGGTCCGACTCAACGATGATTTTACCTGGCAGTATATGGTCAAGGACACGGCGCCAACCGACGCCACACCAGTGGTCGCCGCCGCGATCGCCACCTCGGCCAGTGTCGCTGAGGCAACCCCAGCCGCCAACCTGGTGACGGCCAAAGCCATTCCGCTTGCCGACCGCCACGTAGGGACGCTGGTAACCCCTGGCGCAGACAAGCCGACACTGCAGTTGTCCGATTCCGGCGTGAGTGTGCTGCTGGGCGCCGCCCAGTATCAAGACGGGCAGCTGGTGATTCCGACGTCCATCACCAACCAGCAAATCTCGCAGTCGGTGATTTTAATCAATCTCGAGCTGGTGATCGCCGATGCCAACGGGCAGGTATTGACGACCGAGACCCTGCCGGTGTGGCAGTCAATCAAACGCATGGCAGACACCTACCTGCGTCCGAGACAATCGGCTGACGGTCGCCTCATCAAGCTCAAGGTGCCTCAGGCTGAGCAGTATCAAATCAGTGCGAAAATCGTGGAAGTGACGACCCGTTAAATCGGGACAACGTAGAAATAAATGGCCAAAAAGTGACAGGCGCAGCCCGCCAGCACAAACCCATGCCAGATGGCGTGGTTAAACGGGATGCGCTTGGCCACATAAAAAACCACCCCCAGCGAATAGATGATCCCGCCAGCGGCCAGCAAAGTCAGGCCACCCACATCCAGATTAAGCGCCAGTTGATAAATCACCACCAGGGATAACCATCCCATCAGCAGATAGGTAATCAGGGACAAACGTTTAAAGCGGTAGACAAACGCCAGCTTCATCACGATCCCTACCAGAGCGATACTCCAGATCACGATCATCAGCCCAATCGCCAGCGGCGTGCGCAGACTGACTAACAGGAACGGGGTATAACTGCCGGCGATCAGCAGATAAATGGCACAATGATCGAAGGTTTTCAGCGCCCGCTTGGCGCTTTGATGCGGGATTGCATGATACAGAGTCGACGCCAGAAACAGCACGATCATGCTGCCGCCGTAAATACTCATGCTGGTGATGGTCAGCGCGTCGGCGCCCATCTCCAGCGATTTAAGCAGCAGCAACACCAGACCGACGATGCCGAGAACCATGCCGATCCCGTGAGTGACGGCATTGGCAATCTCTTCTCGTAGGCTGTACGCCGTGTGGTTGGATGACATTTTAAGCCTTACTCTGGAGTCTAAAAAACATGCTCCAGAGTATGGCATATTAAGCGAACACCTGTAAGCTTAAAGTTTGAAATTACGGTTACGACGTCTGTTCAAGAAACGCCAGAACCTGCTTACCCGCTTGATCGGGCTCGGTGCCAGCGGCAATACTCAACTGGCGTTTGAGCTGATTCGAGCCCAGCAAGGATGCCATCAGACCCCGTCCGCCACTGCGGTTACGATCGATTTCAAACCACAGCTTCAGCTCGTCCTCCTCGCGATAAGCCACAATTTCCAATTCCCGCCAGCGGCCATGATACGGCCCGGTGGTCGGCACAAACTCAAACTCCTGCACAAACGGCAGCGCAAAACCTTTGGCGGCCTCACACTCCACCTGACGAATCCGCAGCCCCTGCGCTTCCAGCTCAGTAAAAATACCGTCGATCAGTGGATCCGGGCGCACGGTTAACATGTCTTTGTCACTCGGGTCGACCGCCATCGCAATATCGAGCCCGGTTTCCAGCCACACTTTGGCATCTCCGATGGTGACGGGTGTGTTCCACGGTACATCCAGCTCGACCTCAAAATCGCGTGTCTCACCCGGATGAATGGTAAACGCGTACGGCAGGCTCCAGTGCGCCAATTGGTGCGTGCGTTTGACCCGCTGCATCTGACCGCCGCCGTTTTCCCGGTTGAGCGGCTCCTCGTCGATGTAACGGCAGCACAATTTGAGCTCAATGTTGTCGATCTCCTGTTGTGACGCACCACCATACACATGAATGGTGATGTTGACCGTCTGCCCCGGATACAACACTTCCTGGCGCAGCACCGAGTCGACTTTCGCTGAGCCGATACCAAAACTGGCGAGGGTTTTCTTGAAAAACGACATACACACCTCCTTGAATAAGGCCCATAGTAATCTGTCTTTTCCCTGAAACTCAAATCCGAAAGTGACAGGCTCCCGGATGAGATCACCAACATACACCCGGACGTCGCCCGGGTATATACACCAAATGGATTGATTAAATGTCGATCAATTCAACGGAAGCTGCTAATCTATTCGCGATATGCATGCATATCATTATTCCTGGCTGATTAATTGGATCGGCGAACGCCAGAAAGAGCCAAACTTCAACGTGTTTGAAGCCCAACTCATGGTCAGCCAGGCCATTCATTTGGCAATGGATATGCCTGACAGTTAGGTAAGTTAATGCGCCCAACAACCGTCAGGTTCTCGCAAACAAACCGCAGTGCAATGCGTCGTCGTAGTGGTTTCGCGGCTGCTCCGACTAGCAAAAAAACAGCGCCTGCGATGACTTTAGTTGAGCAGACTGCGCTTGCAGCCCCTGCGCCAAATAAAGTCGTTAAAGCGGCATAAGTCAAAAGCGCAGCTTCCACTGCGCTTTTTTATTGCCCGTCCGTCTCGCTCCTCCCCATAGTTGGTGTTCCTCGCCGGATCTGATACCTTACGACAAAGACCTATAAATTGTGTGGAGAACGTTATGCAATGCCATCGTATCGAAGAACTGGTTGAGCTGTTGCAACCCGAATGGCTCAAGGATCAGGAACTCAATTTGATGCAATTCATCGCCAAACTGGCCGCTGAAGCCGGTTATCAGGGCCCGCTTGAGGCACTGACCGATGACGTGCTCATCTATCACCTGAAAATGCGCAACAGCGGCAAAAACGAGATGATTCCAGGGCTGAAAAAAGACCAAGAAGACGATTTCAAAACCGCGATTTTGCGCGCTCGCGGGATCATCGATTGACCACGAAAACTGATTGACTGACAAGGCGACCTCGGGTCGCCTTGTTGCCATCTGATCGGAGATTTATTGCCAAAACTGTAGCGATCTTTGTTGTTAAAGGTTGATAGCGTTAAAGAAATGAAATTGTTATTGGTTGTATAATCGCCGTCCATAAGAATTTACTAAAATATTTAAAGCCCGGGCTGATTTTAGCGCCGCGGCACTGAAGCCATGTCACCGGAGCGGAATCGGCAGAAATTTCGCCCAGAGCTCAA
>NZ_WXWP01000322.1:0-19849 GCF_009904765.1 Vibrio sp. V39_P1S14PM300 | reverse complement strand
GACTCAATGCGGAAGTGGCGGAATTGGTAGACGCACCAGATTTAGGTTCTGGCGCCGCAAGGTGTGAGAGTTCAAGTCTCTCCTTCCGCACCATTGAGTCTGATAGTGAAAGCTATCGCTGTAGGTCTATCGCCAAGCGGTAAGGCAGCGGCTTTTGATGCCGCCATTCCCTGGTTCGAATCCAGGTAGACCTGCCATTTTTAATAAGCTGAAAGAGCGGACTTTTTCAGTAATAATTCGATGCGGAAGTGGCGGAATTGGTAGACGCACCAGATTTAGGTTCTGGCGCCGCAAGGTGTGAGAGTTCAAGTCTCTCCTTCCGCACCATCGAATTTGATAGTATAAACTATCGTCGTAGGTCTATCGCCAAGCGGTAAGGCAGCGGCTTTTGATGCCGCCATTCCCTGGTTCGAATCCAGGTAGACCTGCCATTATTTAGGTTATCGATTCACTCGATACCATGACTGTGATTATGCGGTGGTGGCGGAATTGGTAGACGCGCTAGCTTCAGGTGCTAGTGTCCGTTAGGACGTGAGGGTTCAAGTCCCTCCCTCCGCACCAAACACAGTCTAATATGGTCAACAGTGAGGTTAATCTCCTGTAAGCCATGAAAATTTGCGGAAGTGGCGGAATTGGTAGACGCACCAGATTTAGGTTCTGGCGCCGCAAGGTGTGAGAGTTCAAGTCTCTCCTTCCGCACCATTGCTCTCTGGCGTAAGAGCAGGTAGTATTACTACTTCAGTAGGGCTATCGCCAAGCGGTAAGGCAACGGGTTTTGATCCCGTCATTCCCTGGTTCGAATCCAGGTAGCCCTGCCATTATTTAAAGGTCATCGATCCAATCGGTACCCTAACTGTGATTATGCGGTGGTGGCGGAATTGGTAGACGCGCTAGCTTCAGGTGCTAGTGTCCGTTAGGACGTGAGGGTTCAAGTCCCTCCCTCCGCACCAAACACAGTTAAAACGAAAACAACAAAACCCAGCTTCGGCTGGGTTTTGTTTTATCTGCTTTCTGACCATTCATCATGCTCCCTCGTCTCTCCGTGTATCTCTTTAGATTCACTTCGGCAACGCTGTTGAATTTGATATAAAAACCGCTAAGAACATCATCTAGAAGATATTAGGCATAAAAAATCCAGCCGAAGCTGGATTTTGAACGATTGCAGAGCTAACCTTAGGACTCTTGTTAACCAAGCAAACCTAACGCAGCATTTGGAGCTTGTTTGGCCTGCGCAAGCACTGAACTTGATGCCTGAGTCAAAATCTGAGATTTCGTCAACGCCGTTGTCTCTTTCGCGAAATCAGTGTCTTTGATTCGGCTCTTCGACGCGTTCACGTTCTCATTAATGTTGTCCAGGTTGTTGATCGCGTGACTAAAGCGATTCTGGAATGCCCCCAACTCAGCACGGTGGCTGTCAACGTACTTGAGTGCAGAGTCAACCACAGCGACCGCTTGCTGAGCACCGCCCACAGAACGAACATCAATGGTATCAACTGTTTCAGCCTGAGGACCACCAATACTCAGTTCACCTGCCAGGCTGCCGCCAAAGGTAGCAGCACCTTCCACTTTGTTGTTATCGGTAAACAGCTGCAACTGACCATCTTCGTTCACTGACGCTTTGATCATGTCGGTTTGACCATTGATGTACGTCGCCAGCTCTTCGATGTCATCGCCTTCTTTCGCATTGACGGTGATGTTCTGCGCTGCGCCGAACTTGTCCGTCAGCGAGATCGTCAGATCGTTTGCACCAGCTTGTACCGCCCAGTCTTTGTCCTGACCATTCGCTGCCACATACGCGTTGCCGCCCATCATAACGTTATCGCTGCGCATGTCATTCAGGCTTAGCATAACCGCTTCACCGTTATCTGCACCGATCTGGAAAGACTTGGTGGCAAACGTACCGTTGAGCAGTTTATTACCACCGAATGAAGTGGTTTCTGCGATACGATTCAGCTCGTCATTCAATGCGGTGATCTCTTCCTGAATCGCAACACGCTCAGATTTTGAGTTTGAGCCGTTCGCCGATTGCAGTGACAGATCACGCATGCGTTGCAGAATATTGGTGGTTTCATTCATTGCACCTTCAGCGGTCTGAGCAATCGAAATACCATCATTCGCGTTACGCACCGCTACATCCAGGCCGCGACTTTGTACATTCAGGCGGTTGGAGATTTGCAGGCCCGCTGCATCGTCTTTCGCGCTGTTAATTTTGAAACCTGAAGACAGACGCTCCATCGAGGTCTGTTGTGCATTACTGGCACTGTTCAGGTAACGCTGTGCTGTCATCGCAGACACGTTGGTATTTACATTCACTGCCATAGTGATTTCTCCTGTTGATTTTCCCGTCGAAGCGGAACTTCCAGAAACGGTTTCCGACGTCTCGGAAAACCAAGTCGTTCTCTCAAAGTTACTCTTAGTAGCGACTCAGGACGCAATACCTTTAGCGGAAAAATACAATGTTGCTGAAAAATAACGCACAATAATCCGTTTCTCGAACTGGATAGCAGAAATAGAAAAAAGATCTAAAGTTTCAATCAGGCTGGTCGGGGGAGCGAGTGGAATGGCAGAAAAAGAAAAGCCCCTTTCCTTTGAGAGAACCGGGGCTAGAGTAGTCCGTCAGCGCCTTGTGGAGATCGAGAGAAATGATCACATCACTGACTGACCGTTTACGCAGTGACCCTCCAGAACAGCCAGTGGAGTGAGAGAGGCTGAACTCGATGATCGCTGCGCATTGCCTGGAAACGCTTCATTAACCCCACGTCTGGGAACAACTTAATGAAGCACTCCAACACTACTGCAGCAAAGTAAGCGCAGAGTTTGGCAACTGTTTTGCTTGGGCAAGAATTGAGGTTCCGGCCTGTTGCAGAATCTGGTTTTTGGTCATCGCGGTGGTTTCTTTCGCGAAGTCGGTATCTTTAATACGGCTGTTGGACGCTTCAACGTTCTCCTGGATGTTGGCCAGGTTGTTAATACTGTGACTCAAGCGGTTCTGCTTCGCACCGAGGTCTGCTCGCTGTGAATCCACGTATTTCAGGGCCGAATCGATGATGCCGACTGCGTTCTGCGAACCACCCACGGTGTTCACGTCAATGTTCTGCACGGTTGTGCTGACACCCGGGCCGCCGTTCAGACCAAGTTCGGTCGCCAAGCCACCGGAAATGTTCAAGTTCCCTTGCAGGTTTGGCTCTGCCATAAACAGCTGTAGCTTGCCATCCTGATCGACCGACGCTTTCATTTTGTCTGTCTGACCATTGATGTACGTCGCCAGCTCTTCGATGTCATCTCCCTCTTTGGCAATGATATCGAGGGTCACGGCTTCGCCATCTTGCGTGGTGAACTCGAGTTTCAAATCTTTCGCCGTTGGCGGAACTCCCCACTCTTTGGTCTTGCCCTGCTCCGAGATAAACGACTGACCACCCATGCGGTAATCGTCTGCGCGGATACTGGTCAAGCCCATGATGATCGCTTCACCGGAACTGGCGCCGATCTGAAATGAAGCTTCACCGAAGGATCCGTTCAGCAGTTTACGTCCACCAAAAGACGTGGTCTCGGCGATACGGTTCAATTCGTCCTGCAAAGCCGTCACTTCTTCGTTCAGAGCCTGACGCTCCGACGCTGAGTTAGTACCGTTGGCCGATTGCAACGCCAGATCACGGATACGTTGCAGAATGTTGGTCGATTCGTTCATCGCCCCTTCTGCCGTTTGGGCAATGGAAATACCATCGTTGGCGTTACGCATAGCCACATCCAAACCACGGGACTGAGCCGTTAGGCGGTTCGAGATCTGCAGGCCAGCCGCATCGTCTTTTGCACTGTTGATCTTGTTACCCGATGACAGGCGTTCCATCGAAGTATTCAGATCATTAGACGACTTGTTTAAGTAACGCTGAGCGGTCATCGCCGAGACGTTGGTATTAACGTTGATGGTCATAGTTTGCTCTCCTAGTGAGTTCGCAAGTGCTTGCGAAGCGGCCAGCTTAGTCTCATTTGGAAGCACTGACCGTAAATGCCTTGCTAAATCCGCCCTAAAGCCGATTTATAATTCTGTTTTCACTTAACTGGATAAATACAAGTTGTGTGCCAACTTTTTAACCAATCATGTATTTGAAACAAAACACTTATCATACAATGAGTTACAAAATAACACTCATACCGCTTATGTGTGTCTCGCCTTTCATTGAGCGGCCATTACTATCTTTTGCCGCTGGTTTGCCGCCCGCTTGCCTCCCTACTCCACCTTCGCACATATGGCGTCAGCACATATGGCAACAAAGATCAGATGTAGTTGAACAGCGTTAAATCTTTGGTTTTGCCGAACGCTTGCTGTGAGGCCTGCAACGCACGTGAATTTTCATTGAAATCGATCACGGCTTCCGCATAATCGAGATCCTCAAAATTGCTCTTGGATTTGGCCAGCGCAATCTTGAAATCCTCATGTTGCTGCTCTTGAATATCCAGAGTGCTCATCCGAGCCCCCAGATCGGTACGGGCTTTGTTCAGATGAATAAAAGCCGCATGAAACTCTTCGGTCATCTGATGTAATTTGGCCGATGCCGAAGCATCCGATACGGGTTTGGCTGCCCACTCACGCGTTTGCCGGAATGTATCGAAAATACTGAATGTCTTACGCGGTTCAATGCTGATCACATCCCCTTTGGTGATCTGACCTTTAAACTGAATGCTCAGATCTTCAAACTGAATACCTTGCGCCGGATTGAACTCGTCGGCCTGCACCACCGAACCGTTGCGCTCTAACTGATAACCGAACTTACCGTCTTGCATGTCCACGAACGTCACCTGATACGTGGACTGATCGCTGCCATCTAAGTTGGTGGCTCGCTCCAGCAACAGCTCCGATCCTTCCTGGAGCTGATATTGCGGCTGGTAATCACCAAACGGATTGTCTATTTCCATGAACACTTTACTGCCGGGATCATTGATGGCCATTTCCAGCGTATTGGCCACTTTCATCTTGCGCTGATAATCATCGCCACCGTAGGTCACGTTGCCGGCATTATCGCGAAAGAACGGCTGGTTCTTAGGTTTCGTTCCGGCAAACACATAGTTACCGTTTTCGTCCTGGCTGTTCGCCAGATTCAGCAAGTTATTGGAAATCTCTTCCAGTTCGCGCGTACGTGCCAGGCGATCTTCGGGTGACAACGCACCGTTGATCATTTCCATCACCGTACGTTTGGCATCATCGGCAAAATTTTCCGCCCCCGACACCATCACTTCCTGATGTTCGAGACGGTTTCTGACCAGCACGATCGCGTCCAGGTATTGCTGCAACAGTTGTGACTGCTGACTGGCATTCTGGATATAGTGTGTCGCCAGCGGATCATCACTTGGCTTAAGTAATTTCTTACCCGACGCCATTTGCTCCTGGTTGTGATGCACTTTGGTTTCCTGACGGCGCAGATCATTTTGCACCGACTGATAGTTATGGAAGCTGGATATACGATTGAGCATTTATCGGCCTCCTTATCTCAGCGCCAGAATGGTATTAAAGGTATCATTGGCGGCCTGCATAATGCGCGATGACGCCATATAGGCCTGCTGGAACTTCATCATATTGGCCGCTTCTTCATCCAGGTTCACACCAGCAATCGATGCTACGCGCTCCTGCGCAGCCTCATTTTCCAGCCGTGCCACATCGGTCAGACGAGAAGCCGTCGACATCTGCAGGCCAACATCGGTATTGAGGTTGTGGTAAATATCCACCACCGTTGATTCGTGATCATTGAGCGTCTTGGCGGTCTGGATACTTTGCATCTTCAGCAGGTTGCCATTATCCCCTTCCGATGGGACAAGATTTGCCGTGAACTTGTCGTTCGGCAATGCGCCGCCGCTGAGGTTAAATGTTGTGCCCATTACACTGACCGGGCCCGATGGCGGGTAGCTCTGTGGATCCAGCAGCACATTACCTTTGGTGTCGGTCACGGCAAACTGATCGCCGCCCGGTGAGATCACCACTTCGAATTCACGTAAATCGCCAACTGACGCAATATCAAATTTGGCCGCGCCCTGCGCGAAGGTGGTCGATGCTTCGTAACTCTGCGCGGCAATCAGCGTAGGATCATTAATTGCCATTTTGATCTGCGCTGCGGCATCACGGGTTGGGCGGATGATCACCCGTTCTCCTGCGGCTAAATCTCTGCGAATATCAATGCGTACACCGTCGACAGCAATCGCGCTACCGCTGACCGGCACCACTTTCTGCTCGCCATCTGGCGTCGTCAGCACATAATCTCCGCCATTGTATTGCAGTGAGTATTCGCCCCCTTTGAGCTGAGACGGATCATCGATAAATACCGCCAGATCGGCTTGTGAGTCCGGCGCCTGAACCACACGTGACTTGACCGCTACGTCTGAGTTCACATCGGTAAACATGTTGCGGCCCACGTTGCCACGTAAATCCAGCCCCTGTGACTGCAATTTGTTGACTTCAAACGCAAACGCTGCCGACATCCGGCCCAGTTCGTCCTGCAGGTATGGGATCTGTTCATCACGCATTTTCAGCAAGGCGCCGATTTTGCCATCAATGTCTTTGGTGGTAATGGCTTTGATGCCTTTGCCTTCAACCATCGCCAGACGACGCTCATGGACATCTGGGTAGCCATCAATCATCTTCAGCTGACTCGCTTCCGTCCCGGAGACCAGGGTGTGGCCATTGCCGATGTGGACATTGAAACCTTCTGCATTTTTGCGCGGCGTCACCGTCACTTTGGTGTATTCCGACAGCTCTTTGATCAACTTTTCATGCTGATCCATTAAATCATTATGTGGTCCGGGTGTGCGCATCATCAACCGGTGTAAGTCACGGATTTCCATCCCTAATTGGTTGACCCGCTCAACGGCCACATCAAGTTTCTTGTTGGTCACATCCGACTGGCGGCGAACGGTTTCATGGAAATCGTTCAGGTTTTGTGTCACTAACTGGGCTTTTTCCAGCACCACTTTACGCGCGCCCACATCATTGGGGCTGTCGGCCAGTGACTTCACAGAATCAAACCACTCGTTCACATTTTCGGGGATCTTTTTTGCCGCTACGGAAGACAACATCCCGGACAACAAATCGTAGTTGGCTTCGATGTCCTGTTGCTTGGCAAAGTTGGTGGTAGACAGGTTTAGCTCGTTGACGGCAAACTGATCCCAGGAGCGGCGAACATTTTCCACATGCACGCCCATGCCGTACGTTTCCCCGCCGTACTGGCGCGGCATATTCGTGCCCTGAATCACAGACTGACGACTGTAGCCCTCTGTGTTCACGTTCGAAATGTTATGGCCTGTGGTGTTGAGCTGTCTCTGAGCGGTCAGAACACTTTGTGCACCAACATTCAGAAGATCCGACGCCATATTGCCCCCAAAAAAACCTTGAAAAATCAGTCTTCACTGAACTACTTAAAGTTATTTAGCAATATATATGCCAGAGAGTATATTGGCGGAGCGCCGGTGGTGTAATTAGGATAAAAAGACGCCACCCGCTCGAGGCGGGTGGTGTCATTACATCTGGTCGATTTTTTGTTGGACCTGCAGCACCTTATCGGCGTATTTCGGGTCGGTAGCATAACCAGCTTTATGAATCCCGCGGATAAACTGCTCAGAGTCGCCTCCGTGGCGCAGCGCTGTCTGATAACGCGGATTATCGTTCAGAAAGCGGACGTAATCGTCAAAGCTGTCCTGATAGTTGGCGTAGGAACGAAATGCCGCCCGCTCTTTTACCGGTACACCTTGATGATATTCCAGTGTTTGCGTCGCGACTTTGTGACCGCCCCAGCTGCGATCAGCTTTGATATTGAACAGGTTGTTGCTGCTGCCGCGAGCATTATGGATCACTTTCTGTCCCCAACCGGTCTCCAGTGCCGCCTGGGCCAGCAATAGCGAAGGATCCACACCCAGTGCCCGAGCCGCGCGTTGCGCGTATGGACGCAGTGACGAAATGAAATTTTCTGGCGTATCGAACCGGGCCGGTTTATCCACCCTCTGAGTCTGAGGAGCACTGGCCACAACCTCTTCTGGCCGCTCTGCACGTTCCTGACGCACTTGCTTCACACGCTCCATCATGGCTTCAAAATCATCCGCTTTGGCTGCGGCGCCCTGGTTTTTAACAGAGCCTTGACTGAGCTGAGCCACAATCATATCCGCCAGTCCGAGTGAGCCGGAGGCACTCATTTCGCTCGACATCTGTTCATCCATCATCTGGCGGTAGAACTGCTCATTCTGGTTACGCATCAGATCGGATTCGAAACCGCTGTTCGCCTCACGCATCGATTTAAACAACATCGAGGTAAAGATGGCTTCAAACTGTTTGGCCGCTGCGGTCAGCGCCGCCTTTTCACTGCTCTCATCACCGTCCACCGCTTTCTGGCGCAGTTTGTCCAGATTCGCGATGTCGTGGATAAAACCAATATCGTTGCCGTTATTAATCATGCATCCACCCTTAAATAATGATCAACTGGCCTTCAATGGCACCCGCTTGTTTGAGCGCCTGAAGTATCGCCATCAAATCCGACGGAGCCGCGCCGACTTCGTTCACCGCCCGGACCAGGTCATCCAGCGTCAGGCCCGGTTCAAACTTAAACATTTTGCCCTGTTCTTCTTTGATTTCGATTTCAGAATCTGGCACCACCGCCGTCTGACCACCTGAAAATGCGTTTGGCTGACTGACATTAAGGTTTTCTTTAATCGCCACCGTCATTCCGCCGTGAGTGACCGCAGCCGGTTTCAGGCGCACATGCTTACCGACCACTATCGTTCCGGTGCGTGAGTTAACGATGATTTTGGCTGCGCCATCCGCTGGATTAAATTCCAGGTTCTCTACCGCCGATAAAAACGCCACACGTTGACTGAGATCACGCGGGGCACGCACGCGTACCGAGGTCGCGTCCATTGCTGAGGCCATTTGCGGCCCGAGGAAACTGTTGATGCTGTCGGCCATGCGTTGCGCCGTGGTAAAATCTGACTCCATCAGGTTGAACGTAATGTAATCACCGCGGCTGAACGGCGTTGGAATCTCACGTTCGACAATTGCACCGCTGGAGATCATCCCAGCCGTAGGGTTGTTACCAACAATTTTTGAGCCGTCAGCTCCGGTAGCACTGAAGCCACTCACCACCAGGTTGCCCTGTGCAACGGCATAGATTTGCCCATCCAGGCCTTTTAGCATGGTTTGCATCAATGTTCCGCCACGCAGGCTTTTGGCAGAACCGATCGACGAAACTGTCACATCAATGGTTTGCCCCTGCTTAGTGAAAGCCGGCAGATCAGCGGTCACAATCACAGCCGCGACGTTCTTGGTTTTCGGTTTCGTGCCCGGTGGCAACTGAATGCCGAAGTTTTGCAGCATGGCATTGAAACTCTGATCGGTAAACGGCGTCGACTCACCGGTTCCCGGCAATCCGGTCACCAGGCCATATCCGACCAGTTGGTTGCTCCGGACGCCTGCTACCTGAGCCACATCCTTAATGCGGGCAGCCTGCGCGCCAGTGGCAAAAAGCATCATGCCTATCAGTAACAGTGTGAGTTTCTTCATTGTGCGTACCTGTTTCTCTAACTGAGCGAAGTGACAATACTTCGACTAAACCTGCAGTTTAGAGAGAGACATTAAAAAATCGTGCCAAGAATCCAGGTTCTTGCATATCCTGGTTGGTGCCCGTGCCGGAATACTGAATCCGCGCATTGGAGATTCGCTTAGAAGCAATGGTGTTGTCGTAATCAATATCATCAGGACGAATCGTGCCACTCAGGCGTACATATTCGTCACCGGTATTGAGCGTCAACCACTTTTCACCGCGAATGACTAAGTTTCCGTTGGCCAACACTTCAATCACTTCAACCGTGATAGAGCCTGTTAAGCTGTTGCTTTGATTCGCTTCGGCGTTGCCTTCAAAATTGTTGTCGTTGTTCAGCTTGTAGGAGAAATTATAGTCGCCCACATTGAGTTGCTGCCCCCCGACTTCGAGAGGGTCCATAGATGAGTCGTTGCTCTTGGACAAATTGGCATCCGAACTCTTAGCTGCCTTGGTCTTTTCTTCTAGGATCACGGTGATGATGTCCCCGATGCCACGAGGCTTCGAGTCGTCATACAAACTGCTGGCCTGCTGCAGGTTAAATAGTGATCCGGTTTCTGCCGCGTAGTGCTCAGGCTGATGTTTGGGATGAATCGGCGCCCAGGCCGGATCACCGGCCACCGGATCCGTGCGGCCACGCATGGTGTCCACTAAGCCCGAGCTTTCCTCTGATGCTTTGTCTCCTTCCACCGCATCGACCGTGGTCGTGCCCTGCACCACATCTGACGTTTCCACTTCCGGATCCAGCATCGCGCATCCAGAGAGCAGACAAATACCTAAAACGGCCAGCAAACGAAACATATCGGCAACCCTCGACCTTAAATTACAGTTGTTGGTTCACAAAGCTCAGCATCTTATCCACGGCTGAAATGACTTTCGAGTTCATTTCGTAGACACGCTGCGCTTCAATCATGTTGACCAGCTCTTCCGTGACATTCACGTTGGAGGTTTCCAGCATCGATTGGCGAACTTGCCCAAAGCCGTCCAGGCCCGGCACGCCTTCTTGCGGATCACCACTGGCTCCCGTCGGCAGGTAGAGGTTCTGGCCGATTGGCTCAAGACCACCTGGGTTGACAAAGTCGACGGTCGCTATCTGACCAACCACCTGGTTGTCCTGCTGTCCACGGACACGCACCGACACTTCACCGTCGTTGCCGACCGTAATGCTGATCGCATCATCGGGGATCACGATCTCAGGCTCGAGCGAATATCCAGAGCCGGATGTCACGATCGCACCTTCGTCATTCACGGTAAATTGACCATTGCGCGTGTAACCAATGTTGCCGTCCGGCATCAGGATCTGGAAGAAACCGTCCCCTTCGATCATCATGTCGAGACTGTTGTTGGTGGTCTGCACGTTACCTTGGGTATGCACTTTCTGCGTAGCGACCACTTTCGAGCCCGCCCCTAACATCAGACCGCTTGGCAGCTCGGTGTTCTGGGAAGACTGACCACCTGGCTGATTGATGTTCTGATAAAACAGATCTTCAAATACGGCGCGACTCTTTTTGAAACCGATGGTCGAGGCGTTCGCCAGGTTGTTGGAAATCGTTGAAATATTGGTTTGTTGTGCGTCCAGACCAGTTTTACTGACCCATAATGCCGGTTGCATAATAATCTCCTAATTGATCAGCTCATACGAAGCAGTGAATCGGATGCTTTATCCATATCCTCAGCGGTACTCATCATTTTGACCTGCATTTCAAACTGACGTTGCAGGTCAATCAGACTGGTCATTTCGCCGATGGCGTTGACATTACTGCCTTCAATCGCACCGGTGAGCAGCTTAACTCCGGCATCCGCTTCGTATGCCGCATTGGGGTCTTTAGCACGGAAAAGACCATTGGTGTCTTTGAACAAATCCTGATTATTGGTGCGGGTCAGCTTGATTCGGTCAACCACTTCGATAGCATCCGCCGGAGCGCCCTGAGGAACCACCGAGATCGTGCCGTCGTTACCGATTTCAATTTTGCTGAGCGGGATCGGCAGCGTAATCGGCGCGCCATTCTCCCCCAGAACCAGATGGCCGGAAGCATTGCTTAATAAGCCATTGGTGCCCACATGCAAATTACCGTTACGAGTCAGGCCTTCACGGCCGGTTTTATCCATCACGGAAATCCATCCATCACCCTGAATGGTGACATCCAGATCCCGGCCTGTGGTAATCACACTGCCCTGCTCGAAGTTATGGCCCGGACGTTCTGTCATGCTAAAAACACGACTTGGCAACCCTTCACCGTAGGCCTGCATTGAACGGGCTTGCGCCAAATCAGCACGGAAGCCCGTGGTACTGACGTTTGCCAGGTTGTTCGCTCGCAGTTGCATTGCCTGCATGTTTTGCTTAGCGCCACTCATGGCGAGAAACAGTGCGCGGTCCATAAATTGCTCCGATAATCTGAGTTCACGATCATCAAAAGCAATTGGCGTGCCAATTTTTATTTAGTATACAAATCAGGTAATTAAGATGGTTTTATTCGAGAAAGAGGCAAGCTTGCCGCTACGACCGCGGCAGATGGCAACCATACCAGACCGGCGGTTGCCGCCAGCCTGGTATGCAGAGGATTGCTGATAGGGATGTATTAACGAATCTGCAGGATATTTTGTTGCAGTTGGTTGTGAACTTCCAGAGAGCGAGAGTTAGCCTGGAAGTTACGCTGCGCGGAAATCAGATCCACCAGCTCTTGAGTCATATCGATGTTCGACTGTTCAAGCGTACCGTTGTTAATGGTACCAAACGACCCTTTGTTGGATTCCCCCCAGATCTTGTCACCAGAGAACTGCGTTGAATCCCACTGAGTGCCACCTTTCTTATCCAAGCCCTGCTCATTCGGAACCCGAACCAGCGCTACGCGACCCAGAGTAACGTTTTCACCGTTGGAGTAAGTACCCAGCACACTGCCGTTTTCATCGAAATCAATTTTGGTCAAAAAGCCGGTTGTGGCTCCATCTTCATCGAACTTGGTCAGCTCAAATGGCGCCGCAAACTGGGTGGCAGAGTCCAGGCCAAATGACAGCACCTGATTTGGATCCGCACCGTTGAGATCAATCGGATTTGCCCCAGTCCCCAAAGGCTCAGACACGATATTCTGACCGTTATTCAAACTGGCCAAAGTACCGTCGTTGTTGAACTTCATGGTGTGCCCGACATGACCGCCCGGCGTTGACGCATCACCACCTGTAATATTCAGGGGTTTTTCGCCAGCAGAATCCGTCACCGTGTAGTAGGTTTGCCAGGTGTTCGGCTGGGTCTGATCTTTCACGTAGTACGTCGTCAACTTATACGACTGACCCATGGAGTCATAGATTGTCGAAGACGTTGAACGGTTATACGTGTCCGGATCAGTGAAATCAAACAGGGTTGGATCTTTCAGATCGCCATTGGCGGGCAGGTTAACCCCGACTTCGATGTTGGAAGTCTGTTTCGGCTTACCGAACTCCGCAGGAATGTTCAGCGGCTGCGGCTCATAAGAGCTCACATCGCCAGTATCCGGATTGACTTGATAACCAAGCAAAAACTCATCGTTAGATGTCACCATGTAGTTGTCTTTGTTGAGGTGGAAAGCACCGTTACGTGTCAGCTCGTTCTGCTGAGGCACGAGGCGATCTTTTGCCACGGAAAAGAAACCGGTTCCCGAAATCCGCAAATCCATTGGGTTGTTGGTATAAATACTGGAACCTTCATGAAATTGCTGAGCAACCTTGTTTGCCTGAACACCCTGACCAGCGGTGGTCTTGGAGTTGGTAAACAAAGAGTTCGAGTACACATCACCAAACTCCGCACGCGACTCTTTAAAGCCGAATGTGTTGGCGTTGGCAATGTTGTTACTGGTGGTGTTCAGATCTAACTGAGCTGCGGAAAGACCGCTTAAAGATACATATGACATTCCAAAATCTCCTCTCTGGCGCGCTTACGCTTTGCCCACTTCTAGTACTTCAGCAAGTCGAACTGGCGAATCAAAGCCAGCCAGATTGAGCAGTACGTTACCATCACCTTTACCAAGAAGAACGCTGTTGACGTTTGCGTAAGTCGATACTTCAAACTCTTTGCTCTCCCCATCCAGCAAACCTGCGGCTTTCACCTTGTATTTGCCGGCCGGCAATGGGTTACCGTTTTCGTCTTTACCGTCCCATTCGACACGGTTGTCACCGGATGGCTTTGCTCCCACATCAAAGGTTCTGACCAATTGACCCGCCTCGTTTTCGACTCGGACCATCAGGTTATCCACCGACTGGGGTAACTTCACCATCGCGGCCATGCCTGCGTCATCTTTCTTCACGCCGGCTGCCCCTGGCACCAATACATCACGACCTACCAGAGACGAAGCCTGCAGCGCCTGATTCGACGTCATCGACGCATTCAGTGTTTCAAACTGATTGTTCATTTTGCCGATGCCATCAACCGTGGCAAATGAAGCCATTTGCGCAATCATCTGGTCGTTACTGACCGGCTTAAAAGGATCCTGTTGAGCAAGTTGCTTGGTGAGCAGCGACAAGAAGTCTTCCTGTTTCAGGTCTTGCTTACCGGTGACTTCCGCGTTCTCTTTCTGCTTTTGCTCTTGAAGACTTTTAAGCTGGTCAACATAGGACAAGCCGCTTTGACCAACCTGATTAATTCCGGCCATTACGTTACCTCCTTATCCTTATTGACCCATCTGCAGCGTACGCAGCAGCATTTGTTTACTCGCATCTGCTACCTGAACATTCGTTTGGTATGAGCGGGAAGCAGAAATCATGTTTGCCATTTCTTCCATCACGTTGACGTTTGGCTTGTAGATATAGCCTTCATCATTCGCAAGCGGGTGGTCCGGGTTATACTCCGCCGTCAGTGGTTTATCACTTTCAACAATCCCCAACACTTTCACCGGCACGTTGTCGTCGCGGTTGTAACGTGCTTTGCTTAACTCGGCGCCAAAAACCGCGTGGCGAGCTTTGTAGGTGTCTTTGGCTGAGCTTGAGACACTTTCCGCGTTCGCCAAGTTACTGGAGGTCGTGTTCAGACGAACAGATTCAGCACTCATTGCGGAACCAGTCACATTGAATACATTAAATAAGCTCATCTAAATCATTCCCCTTTAATCGCTTTCGTTAAGTTCTTGAATTTACTTCCTAGGAAGTCAAGTGACGCTTGGTGGCGAAGCTGGTTTTGCATAAACAGGTTACGCTCCAGATCCACATCGACCGTGTTACCGTCACCGGTGTCGGGTTGCGTTGGCATGCGGTACAACTTTTCCCCTGTCACCCTGGTTGAGGCAGAAATATGCCGACCATCGGTTCGGCTAAGACCAATGCTTGCCTCCGATGTTGCCGCTTGTAGCGCTTTCTGAAAATCAACACCGCGGGCCTTGTACCCCGGTGTATTCGCTTGTGCAATGTTAGTGGAAATCACCTCAGCATTGCGCTCACGAACCCCTACCGTGTACTGATGGATACCCAGAGCGTTGTCAAAAGAAATTGCCATATCTGCCTCTACCCAAAGAACTGACTCTTTACTAACTAGAACTTTGCAATTAGCGTACCAACTTGAAATTGCCACACCTCGACGCCGAGTTCCGGTCAGATTTGCAATAATTACGCCGTTTTTACTCCACGCTCTTTATGGCGTTAACAAAAAGCGTGGGATCTTGGAATGTCTTCTTATCTATAGCGGAAAACAAAAAGCCCGGCAAATAATGCCGGGCTTTAGGAGGAGGAAACGATTTACTTCAGTTTGTAGATGATGCCAGGATTGCAGCGCACCATTTCAAAACGATCCGTCAAACCGGTCAGTGACTCAGAAGCCCCCAACAGCAGATAACCGCCAGGATTGAGGCTGTTCGCCATCTGGTTCAATACCTTAGACTTCATATCCGGAGAGAAATAAATCAAGACGTTACGACAGAAAATCAGGTCAAACTTACCCAGCAGAGCATAGCTGTCCATCAGGTTCTGTGGGCGGAAGTTAACCATACGCTTCACGTTGTCTTTAATCTTCATCCGTCCGTCACCGGCATCTTCAAAGAAGTTGCGACGACGCTCTGGAGACAAGCCTCGCCCTAACGCCAGATTGTCGTACACGCCCGCGCGGCAGACATCCAACATCGTGCTGGAGATGTCGGTCGCCGTGATCGACACCGATGGCAGCATGCCAGGTTTACGCAACTGAGTTTCGAGGATCGTCATGGCAATTGAATATGGCTCTTGCCCTGATGAACTGGCCGCCGACCAGATCTTAATTGGCCGTTTGTTGGCGGCCACCTCTGGCAGCAACTTCTCGGCCAAGACCGTGAATGGGTAAGAGTCACGAAACCAGAGCGTTTCATTGGTTGTCATGGCATCCACGGCGGCAACGCGCAACTCACGATTCCGTCCAGTCACGACATCACGGAGCAACTCAGACAACGAGCCCAGTTTAAACTTAGTCACCAAAGGGCTTAAGCGACTTCTAACCAAATACTGCTTACTGTCTCCCAGTACGATACCGCATTGGGATTCTAAAAAACGGCTAAAATCTCGATATTCTTGATCGCTTATAGTTATCGCTGTCATTAATGTCTCTTTTAATTTGTCAGTGCAGTTTTCACCGCATTACCAAGCTCATCCGGGTTAAATTTCGCGATAAAGGTGTTGGCGCCCACTCGCTCCACCATAGCCTGGTTAAAGACTCCACTCAGGGAGGAGTGAAGAATAACATACAAATCTTTCAGATCCGCATTTCGACGAATCTCAGCAGTTAAGGTATAGCCGTCCATTTCCGGCATTTCAATGTCAGAAATCACCAGAGAGATCTGTTCATAGATGCTGCCTTGCGCAGCCATTTCGACCAGTTTCTCGTACGCTTCTTTGCCATCTTTGACCGATACGACCTCAAAACCGATCGACGCAATCGCACGCTCAACCTGTTTACGCGCGACCGTCGAGTCATCAGCAATCAGGATGCGACGGACAATTTCTTTTTCCTGTTCAGCCTCTGCAATTCCCTGACCAATAGATTCATCCATGGTCTCATCCACCGGCGCAATCTCAGCCAGGATTTTTTCAACATCAAGGATCTCGACCAATTCATTGTCGATGTTGGTCACTGCGGTGAGGTAGTTGGCTTTGCCCGCACCGTCTGGAGGCGGCAAGATGGCTTCCCAGTTCATGTTGATGATGCGTTCAACCGACGTGACCAAAAAGGCCTGAATCGTTCGGTTGAATTCCGCAATCACCACAAAGCACTTCTCGACGTCTGTGGTTGGACGGCCTCCAATGGCCAGACTCAAATCAATCACAGACACGGTATGGCCGCGAATATGAGCGACACCTTTCACTAATGGGTGAAGGTTTGGCATGGAAGTCAGCTTAGGGCACTGCAGTACCTCTTTAACTTTAAATACGTTGATGCCGTAACGTTGACGTCCCATTAAACGGAACGTTAACAGTTCTAATCGGTTTTGACCGACGAGTTGTGTACGCTGATTCACTGAATCAAGGATACCCGTCATAAGCTCATCTCCATTCAAACTTTGATGCGAAAAATGGTAGTCTAACTCTGGCTAAGTGACGAACAGGGAAACAAAATGCCTTTTTTGCGACAAACTTTGCGCCCGGCACCGCCCAGAGCCTGCAGACTTATATATAGTAATGTTTTTTTGTTTATCGGCTTATTGTCGTTTTTCTTTAGCCTTTCTGTCTATGCGGCCACACAAGAGCAAATCGTCAATATTCAACAAGCTGCTGAACAACATATTTTGTCGACCGTCGAATGGCCAGTAGGCGGTAAGCTAGATGCGAACGCCTCTAATGTCGACTCTCGTATATTTGCCACCGACTGTCCAGCGCCGCTACGTACATCCGCCAGCTCGAACAATCCATCTGCAAGCACCATCACGGTTTTGGTGGAATGCCCTGAAGATGACTGGCGTATCTATGTGCCAGTGCGCCTGTCTCTGTCCGGCCCTCAGGTGACCTTGGCTAGCGCCTTACCGAAAGGTCATATCTTATCGGCATCCGACTTAAATATCACCATGGTCGATCTGAACCGCCTTCGTCGCGAGGGTTTTGCCGATACGCACGAAGTGATTGGCGCTAAGCTCAAGAAAAGCATGCGTCTTGGCGAAGTGCTCGAAGCGCGTGATATTTGTGTAGTATGCCGCAATGAGAGTGTACTGATAAAGGCGATGAATAAAGGTATGACCATTACGACGAAGGGCATCGCCTTGAGCGACGGCTCACTCGGTGAACAGATTAGAGTGAAAAATAGTAAATCCAATCGTATAATTGACGGAAGAGTAACCGGTATTGGCGAAGTCACGGTGCAATTTTAGAGAGGTTGGTCCCGAAAACCCGGGATAATGAACAAACCGTTAAAAATTTCTAAAGTAATCTTTTTGACTGTCGATATTTACTACGCAGGTTTTGATTTTTGTAAATAGGGCTTTTTATGGCAGGCATTGATAACATTCGCTCTGGTCAGACGCTGACGACTTCGACCCGAAGTAGCGCGCGAACAGAGAGCAACAAGACTTCAGGCAACGAGAGCGTCAGTCACTCGGCCTCCAATCAGGACGCGGTGTCACTGAGCTCGCAAGGCAAAGCGATGGGTAAAATGCACAGTGAAATGGCAGCGCAACCGAGTTTTGATAAAGCGAAAGTCGCCGCAATCAAAGAAGCGATTGCCAATGGCTCATACACCGTTGATCCGGAAAAACTGGCGGACAACATGATCAAATTTGAAAAAGAGCTGGGCGGCCTATAACCTGTCACTGACTCTCACAAAACCTGTAAGTAAATTATGGCTGCATTAAAAGGATTGGTGGAATTTCAACTTCAGAGCGCAACGGCCCTCTCTTCTCTGCTCGAGAAAGAAAAAGTCGCGATCGCCAATCGTGTATCCAAAGACATCGAACAACTGGCCAAGCAGAAAATTGAGCTGATCTCTCAGCTTCAGCAAACCGATGAGCGGATTGGCCGACATCCGGATGTTGACACGTTGAAAACGGATCCTGAACTTAGCCCTATAGTTCAACAGATCCGCGCGATCATACACGATTGCCAACAAGCGAATCAGATCAACGGTGATGCCTTGCAACGCGCACAATTGAGCTTTAACAAGCTCAATAACCTAATGCAACAAAGCCATGGCAAAATAGGCATGACCTACAATGCCGGGGGGCAAACTCATACCGTGTCCACTCTGGGTACCAATATAAAAGCCTGATGACAAAGCATAATAAAAAAGCGGCAATCTGATTGCCGCTTTTTCCGTTATGGAGATATTGAGAGAAAAACTCAGAATAGCGTCTGCTGGCGTTTGTCCGGCACGACCTGTACTTCACCGTAGTCACGCAGTTTGTCCATCTTACGGATATCCAGACGCAGCTCAGTGACATAGCTGTCACCCACCTTATACGCACGTACCACTTCAGCACCACGGATCACACCGTCAACCGCGCCTGAGGTAAATTCAGTTCCTAATCGCTGATCACGCAGATCGGCCCGGCCGCTAACGCGCATGCCGTACACCTGCTCCGCTAGCTCACGGTACGCATCGATCTTCGAAGCGCGCATGGCCCGAACCTGACGCTCTTCTTCATTGCGGCCTTTTTGTTCACTGATGCTGGCATAGCCAACTGCAGTCAGCCAGTCATCCGGACGCATGGTCGACAGTGGCTGGCATCCCACCATAACGAGTGCCATCACGAGCAATAATACTTTTTTCATAACCACTTACCTATGGACGAAGAATGACGGTGTGAGGTTGAGAGATGTATGGATTCGAGCGAATGATCACCCCATCCTGAGTGCGCATGCTGTTGAGCGTATCCAGATCGCGGCCGATGCGATCCGCTGGTAAAAAGCCCTGAGCGGTAGCGACCACAACACGTGACTGCATCCCGACAACCCGCGCATTGACCAATACCCCGCCTTCTTGACGCAGCATGGTTCCGGTCAGCACAAACTGAACATCCTGCTCGTGAGATAAGTCCTTCCAGTCACGACTGAAGGCAAAGTCACCTTGCTGCGTAACCTGAATGGAGCCGGTCGTTTTATAATCGACCACCTTAAAACCACGACGCTGAAACTGGTGAATAAACCCTTCCGATACTGTATTCCCCAACCAGTTGGTGGCATCCATGTTCTGCAGATCCACAAACGAGGTAATCGCGATCGGTGTGCGCGCCGAAATACTGGTATTCGACACCATTAAATCCTCGGTCATACTTTCGACGAAAAAATCGATGGTATGACGCGGGCTATCCATCAACATAAACTGCGAGCCCTGGTATTGCTCCTTACCATTGTATATTGGAGCATAGGCA
>NZ_WXWP01000352.1:0-17762 GCF_009904765.1 Vibrio sp. V39_P1S14PM300 | reverse complement strand
ACCGAAACACGAAGTGGAAGAGCTGTTCGCCCAGAACCGTCGCCACAAGAACTAACTCCAAATAAGTATTTGATAAAAAACTGAAGTAAACCTGCCTTACATCAAATCCGCGCTTGATTATCCTTCATAAAATGCCCGCCACTTTGAGACAAAGTTTGGTATGAAACGATGGAACTCTTATGCCCGGCCGGCAACCTGCCCGCCCTGAAAACCGCAATCGACTGTGGCGCCGATGCGGTGTATATCGGCTTTAAAGATGACACCAATGCGCGTCACTTCGCGGGCCTGAACTTTACCGGTAAGAAGCTGGATAAAGCGGTGCAGTACACCCACGACCATGGCAGGAAAATACACGTTGCGCTGAACACGTTTGCTCATCCGGACGGCTTCCAGCGCTGGACAGATGCGGTAGATCGGACGGCGGCGATTGGCGTGGATGCATTGATCGTAGCCGACATTGCGCTGTTGGAATACGCCGCCACGCGCTATCCGCACCTGGAATTGCATTTGTCAGTACAGGCCTCTGCCACCAATGTTCCGGCCATCGAATTCTATCAGCGCAATTTTAAGGTCAAACGCGTCGTCCTGCCGCGGGTACTATCCATTCATCAGGTGAAGCAGCTCTCGCGTAACATCAGCGAAGAGGTCGAGCTGGAAGTATTTGCTTTTGGCAGCCTGTGCATCATGTCTGAGGGGCGCTGCTATCTCTCCTCCTACCTGACCGGTGAATCCCCCAACACCGTCGGTGCGTGTTCGCCAGCGCGCTATGTCCGCTGGCAGGAAACCAGCGACGGACTGGAATCCCGGCTCAACAATATCCTCATCGACCGCTACGGCGCCGGCGAAAACGCCGGTTATCCTACCTTGTGTAAAGGACGCTTTGATGCGGATATCTGCGGTGAAACCAAACGCTATCATGCGCTGGAAGAGCCGACCAGTCTGAACACACTCTCTTTGTTACCAGAACTGTTTGCCGCTAACGTCGCTTCCGTCAAAATTGAAGGGCGTCAACGCAGCCCGGCCTACGTCGAACAGGTCACCCGTACCTGGCGCGCCGCCATCGATCGCTTTCAGGCCGATCCGCAGGCATATCAAGTCGATAGCGCCTGGAACGCAGCACTGGCGAACGTTTCCGAAGGCACTCAAACCACACTCGGTGCCTATCATCGCAAATGGCAGTAAGGAAAAACGATGCAACATTCCATGAAATACGCCCTCGGCCCTCTGCTCTATTTCTGGCCTAAGCAGGATGTGGAGCAGTTTTACCATCAGGCTGCCAGCAGCACAGCGGACATCGTCTATCTCGGCGAATCCGTCTGCTCCAAACGACGGGAAATGAAGCCAGCCAACTGGCTGGCGCTCGCGAAAGCATTATCTGAGAGCGGGAAACAGGTCGTGTTGTCGACCATGGCTTTGCTTGAAGCGCCGAGTGAAGTCAACGTGATGAAAAAGTACATCGACAACGGTGACTTCGCCATCGAAGCCAACGACGTCTCAGCCATCCAGCTGGCGAGTGAGCAACGGGTGCCGTTCGTGGTTGGTCCGGCGGTCAATGCCTACAATGCGCAGACACTGCGACTGTTTCTTCGCCAGGGAATGATCCGCTGGTGCATGCCGGTGGAACTGTCGCGTGAATGGCTCAACCACACCCTCAGCCAATGCGAGCAATTGGGCATTCGCGGTCAGTTTGAGATTGAAGTTTTCGGCCACGGTTATCTGCCACTGGCCTACTCGGCACGCTGTTTCACCGCTCGTGCAGAAAACCGGGCCAAAGATGATTGCGAAACCTGCTGTATCCATTACCCGACTGGCATTCAGGTGCGCAGCCAGGAAGGGCAAGCGGTGTTCAATCTGAACGGTATTCAGACTCAGTCAGGCTACTGTTACAACCTGCATAATGACTTAACCTCGATGCAAGGACTGGTGGATGTGGTTCGCCTCAGTCCGCTGGGGCTCGACACCTTTACTCAACTGGATCGGTTCCAGGCAAATGAACACGGCGAACATCCCGAGCCTCTGGCTGACCGCCAGTGTAATGGCTACTGGCATCAACTGGCCGGTTTGGAAGTGCGCAATTTATAACCCTGAACGACAACAGGCTCTGTATACCAGAGCCTGTTGTGATTTACGCGTTGAGTGGTTTGAGATTGGGCAGCAGCATCTTACGCACATCTTTGTACAGCATCACCGCCACCACCAGACTCAGCGCAATGTTCGACAACGGGAACGCAATCCACACCCCGGTAATCCCGAACAACTTCGGCATGACATAAAGAAACGGCAGTTGAATCAGCATATTACCTATCATCACAAACATCGCTTTGCCTCCCCGATGAATCGCCTGATAATAAGCCGCCGCCACCACCAAAAAACCGTCCAGGAACAAGGCAAACATGTGCAGTCTCAACGCCGTGATGGTGCTGACAATCAGACTCTGATCGCTGTCGTTGAACACCGATACCACCACGCCAGGAAACAGATTCAGCAGTAATACAAACACCACGCCGCCTAACACCGCACTGCACATTGCCACGTTGAGCAATTTGCGGATATTGTCGCGGTTCCCCGCCCCGTGATTGTAGCTGACCAAGGGCTGCATCCCGTTGGCAATGCCTTCCGCCACCAGGTAGTAGACCGTCACAATGTAGCCAAGGATCGCGTATGCCCCGACCAGCGCAGCACTACCGTACTGAGTGAGTAAACTGTTGTGCAGCGCTACCATCACTGAGCCGTACGCGTACATAAAGAAGCTGGAGGTGCCGATAGTAAAAATCGACGGAATCGCCGACCAACGCAGGCGAAAATCAGCACGGGTCAGACGCAGCTTAGCTCGCGATGAGAAAAAATACGCCAGCCCAAGCGAGGTCACCAACAACTGTGCAATCCCGGTGGCCAGCGCAGCGCCGGTCAGTTCCCATTTCAGCCAGACAATGAACACGTAGTCCAGCACGATGTTCACCACCGCCCCCATCACCATCAATAAGGTGGCCAGATTGGGGCTGTCATCATTGCGCAGCAGAAACGGCATGGCGATCGATCCAAGCGTAAACACACACGCGACGATCAGAATATGCAAATACTGCAGCCCAAGCTCAAACACGCGCCCTTCCGCTCCCTGCCAGAGCAGAAAGCGATCGGAATAAGCCAATAAAATACCGGCAACCAGCGGCGTCAGCGCCACCAGCAGCATCAACCCGGTCGCGAGGATCGATTTTGCTTCATCCAGCGCTTGTTGCCCCTGCTTAATCGACGCCAGTGCCCCGGTGCCAACCCCAACCAGCATACCAATACCAAGAATAGAACCGATCACCGGCCAGGCAACATTAATCCCGGCCAGGCCGTCAGCCCCGACATAACGCCCAATGAAAATGCCGTCTACAACCTGATACAGACCGTTCACCAGCATTGCTGCCACGGTCGGAATGGTGTAGCGCCAGAACTGGCGGTAAATGGACTGATTCATAACTTTCACCACAAAAAATTAGCCAGGCTAACTAAATAGACCAGGGCCGCTTTGTCACGGCCTAAGCGTTAACGCATGGCTTTCATCAATAATTGTTCGAGTTGCCGGGCCTCTGCATGGTTCAGCCGCTCGGATACCCGTTTGGCCCAGACCGAGTAGACCTGAGCTTCATTCGAGAGGCTCTCCAGAGCCAGTGCGGTCAATACCACACGTTTAGAACGCGCGTCCGTCGGGCATGGCACCCGGGCTACCAGGCCTTTTCTTTCCAGGCGTTTGACCATATTGGTGGCGGAGGGCTTCGTGACCTCAAGTTCCGCCGCCAAATCGGTCAGACGTATCGGCTCATGCGCGGTCTGAACCACTTTCAGATAGTCGTACTCATTAAAACTCAGCTGCGCAATCGGGTCTTCCTTAGCGTATTTACGCCATATTTTTGCCGCAAAACGCTCGGTCAGCTCCAGGCTCTGTTCCAGACTCATTCCGTGTTCCAATTAGTTAGCCAAGCTAACTATTCTAGCGACGAACAGCTCAACAGGCAATAAAAAAGCCGCTCGAACGAGCGGCTGATGCGTATTGGATTTGCAACTTAAGACTGAGACGCCGCTTGTTCGGCCTTGGCCTGCTGCTCGTCGCGAACGTCATTGAAAATACGTTCCAGCTCGAGAAACGAATAGCGATGTTCGACGTATTCATAGACATTAAACGACAGTGCCAACTTGTAGAGTGAGATTGCCGATGCGTAATCCCCTTCCTGCTGATTGCGTTTGGCCATGTAAAAATACGTTTCCGTCAGTCGCTGTGCCAACAAGGTGTTGTCACGAGTTTCACTGATGATGGCGCGCAAGGCTTGCTCATCGGACACATCGCGCAGGACGACGGCCACCAATACCCAGCCCCACTCCTGATTGCGGTTTTGGTAACGAGCCTGTAAATCCTTGCGCGCTTTCTCAGCGTCAAGATCGGACTCGATGATATACAGCCACAAGGCACTGAACGGATCGGCCTGACTGACCTGATATTGCTTTTGCATATCTTCCAGCGCTAAGTCCACCCGGTCTCCGTAGTACAGTGCAATAGCGCGATTGCGCTGTGCATAAGTATTGCCAGGGTCGAGCTCCAAAGTGGAATCGAAGGCATCGTAAGCACTATCAAACTCACCGCGCTCGGTGAAGTACACCCCGAGGAGGTTAAACACATCCGGCTGGACAGGGTTTAATGCCAGTGACTGCTCAAAGTCGACCCGAGCCAAGTCGCGCAGACCAACGCTGTCGTAGTAGTTACCGCGCTCAAAAAACATTTTTGCTCGGATTTCATCACTCAGATCCGGGCGTTGCAGCAGTTGCGTCAAACGCGCAATCTGGACTTGTTGTTGAAGGTTGGGTTGTAATGCGATGGCCATGGGAGGATAAAGCCACTGGTCTTTGCTGCTATTTCCGACCGAGGCACAGCCAGAGATCACCAAAAGAAAAATGCTTAAGCTAGCGGTTTGAAACCATTTCACAAGTAGAGACTCCTGTTCGCCGATCAGAATAAGGACCGGACTTTCCGCATATAAAAAAGGGAGCAATATGCTCCCTTTATAGCATGCTTTATGCTTTGTGGGTGAAAATCCCGTAAAAGCTAAGCGAAAAACAGATGACTCAATTACTCGGCTTCTGGTGCTTCCGGCGCTGAGTTTTCTTCTGCCGCAGGTTTCTCAACCGCTTCTTTCATGCTCAGACGTACACGGCCCTGACGGTCGATTTCCAGTACTTTCACCTGAACTTCCTGACCCTCAGACAGGTAATCCGATACTTTCTCAACACGCTTGTCAGCGATTTGAGAAATGTGTACCAGGCCATCTTTACCCGGCAGTACAGTAACGAATGCACCGAAGTCAGCCAGACGCGCGACTTTACCTGTATAGATACGGCCCACTTCCACTTCCGCAGTGATCTCTTCAATACGACGGATCGCTTCTTGAGCTGCCGCACCTTCGGTTGCAGCAATCTTGATGGTGCCATCGTCTTCGATTTCAATGGTTGTGCCCGTTTCTTCCGTCAGCTGACGGATAACCGCACCACCTTTACCGATCACGTCTTTGATCTTCTCAGAGCTGATCTTCATGGTGTGAATGCGTGGCGCAAACTCAGAAATATCGTCACGAGCACCTGAAATCGCTTCATCCATGACTGACAGGATGTGCTTACGTGCGCCTTGTGCCTGGTTAAGCGCAATTTGCATGATCTCTTTGGTGATGCCTTCGATCTTGATGTCCATTTGCAGTGCAGTGATACCGGTGCTGGTGCCTGCTACTTTAAAGTCCATGTCACCCAGATGGTCTTCATCACCCAGAATGTCAGAAAGTACAACGAAATCGTCACCTTCTTTCACCAGACCCATCGCGATACCCGCAACAGATGCCTTGATAGGCACACCTGCGTCCATCAACGCCAGAGACGTACCACAAACCGATGCCATAGACGAAGAACCGTTCGATTCAGTGATTTCAGAAACCACACGTACCGTGTATGGGAATTCATCTACAGACGGCATTACCGCAGCAATACCACGCTTCGCCAGTTTACCGTGGCCGATTTCACGACGCTTAGGAGAACCAACAAAGCCTGTCTCACCCACACAGTAAGGAGGGAAGTTGTAGTGCAGTAGGAAGTGATCTTTACGTTCACCCGTTAGCTCATCGATGATTTGAGCATCACGCTGAGTGCCCAGAGTCGCCGTCACGATTGCCTGAGTTTCACCACGCGTGAACAGCGCAGAGCCGTGTGTACGAGGAAGAACGCCAGTGCGTACGTCTAGCGCACGAACCATGTCTTTCTCACGACCGTCAATACGCGGGTTACCAGCGATGATGCTGCGACGTACTACAGTCTTTTCCAGGTCATGGAAAATAGTGTGGATTTCTTTGGTGTTTGCTTCAGGGTCTTCAGCAAGCAGTACCTCATTTACTTCCGCAGCAATTGCATGAATGCGGTCGTAGCGAGCCATCTTCTCTGTGATTTGGTAAGCTTCAACCAGCTTCGCTTCTGCCAGCTCAGCAATCTTGTTGGTCAGCGTTGTGTTCTCTTCAGGTGCAACCCAATCCCACGCTGGTGTCGCCACTTCTGCTTTGAACTCGTTGATCGCGTTGATCACCACTTGTTGTTGATCGTGACCGTAAACAACCGCTGCCAGCATTTCTTCTTCAGTCAGGTTATCCGCTTCAGACTCAACCATCAGTACTGCAGATTCGGTACCTGCAACCACCAAGTCAAGTTTAGACGCGTCCAACTCAGTGTTGCTTGGGTTCAGAACCAACTGACCATCGATATGACCTACGCGCGCGGCACCGATTGGGCCGTTGAACGGGATACCAGAAATAGCCAGAGCCGCAGAAGTACCGATCATGGTGACGATGTCTGGCTGAACGTCAGGGTTTACTGACATTACAGTCGCTATAACCTGAACTTCGTTTTTGAACGCGTCTGGGAATAGCGGACGGATTGGACGGTCAATCAGACGAGCTGTCAATGTTTCGCCTTCAGAAGGACGACCTTCACGCTTGAAGAAACCGCCTGGGATTTTACCTGCCGCGTAAGTACGCTCTTGGTAGTTTACAGTCAGTGGGAAGAAGTCTTGACCTTCCACAGCTTCTTTTTTACCAACAACAGAAACGAAAACTGCGGTGTCATCCATAGTGACCATAACCGCAGCTGTAGCTTGACGTGCAATCACGCCCGTTTCCAGAGTCACCGTGTGGTTGCCGTACTGGAACGTTTTAACAACTGGTTTTTCGAACATTATTATTCCTTGCTCTAAGCTGTGCTTAGATTGAATGTGTTTAGGCTCAGAGCATTACGAATCGCGACTAGTAAAAGCCGTCTAGCGGGCTCGAGGCAGCTTTTAATAGTCGCGACCTTTTGGTCGACGAGGTTGACTGTAATGCCTGAGTATGTAAGAGAAAATCCAACGTTTGGATTTTGCCGTGCGTAGTATAACGGGATAAATGCGGTTTGGCTAAATTTAGCCAACAAAAAAGGGGCTGACGCCCCTTTTTCGTACAAACTGTGCTATGCAGCCACTGATTAGCGACGTAGGCCTAGACGTTTGATTAGGTCTTGGTAACGTCCTAGATCTTTACCTTTCAGGTAATCTAGTAGTTTACGACGACGAGAAACCATGCGTAGCAGACCACGACGGCTATGGTGATCGCCTTTGTGCGCTTTGAAGTGACCTTGTAGGTGGTTAATAGAAGCAGTCAGTAGTGCTACTTGTACTTCTGGTGAACCAGTGTCGCCTTCGCCTTGTGCGTATTCTGCAACGATTGCTGCTTTAGTTTCTGCATTCAGAGACATAATTCTCTCCTAAAGAGTTAAGTTTATATTTGTGTCAGCCAATCTCTGATTCAGCCGACACGAGGAGCGCGAATTATAGGGGAATCGATATCGCTTAGCAACCGGTTTTCCACCCACCCGACAGATTGCGTATTGGCAGTGATCCGATTCATGGTACACTTTGTTTCAATCCTGTTTTTTCAATTTCATATCAAGAGAACCAGCATGAAAATCGGCATCATCGGCGCGATGGAACAAGAAGTCGCGATTCTAAAAGACGCAATCAGTAACCGCCAGGAAATGAGCAAAGCGGGCTGCACCTTTTATTCTGGCCAGTTGAACGGCGTCGAAGTGGTCGTACTGCAGTCGGGCATCGGCAAAGTCGCGGCCGCCGTCGGTACCACCATTTTATTGGACCAGTTCCAACCGGATGTCGTGATCAATACAGGTTCCGCCGGCGGATTCGACTCAAGCCTGAATCTGGGTGATGTGGTCATTTCAAGCGAAGTGCGTCACCACGATGCCGACGTGACCGCTTTTGGCTATGAAATGGGTCAAATGGCAGGCCAGCCTGCGGCTTTCCAGGCCGATGCTCAATTGATGAACATCGCGGAACGTGCGCTGGAGCAAATGGAAGACAAACACGCGGTACGCGGTCTGATTTGTACGGGCGATGCTTTCGTTTGCACCGCGCAGCGCCAGGCTTTCATTCGCCAACATTTTCCGACAGTGATCGCCGTTGAAATGGAAGCGTCAGCCATTGCTCAGACCTGTCACCAGTTTGGCGTCCCGTTTGTGGTTGTGCGTGCCATTTCTGACGTGGCAGACAAAGAGTCGCCAATGAGTTTTGAAGAGTTCTTGCCGCTGGCGGCGAAAAGCTCCTCAGCCATGGTGATCAAGATGGTGGAGCTGCTGAAGTAATTCACCATCTAAATCATGGAAGATTTATTCAACTCGCTATACAGCAACGGCGCGCTCCTGGTGATGTGGGGCGCACTGTTGTGTCATTATCTACTGCCAATCCCCCGCGATGCCCATCCGGCTAACTTGTGGCGCCGTTTTGCTCAGTTGCTGGCCGACAAAGTCAATACACCGCACAGCCACACACAAAGCGTGATCTCGGGCTCACTCGCTCTGCTACTCATGTTGCTGCCAACCTGGCTGGTACTGTGGGCATTAAAACCGTTAGTCTGGCAACCTCAGTTGTATGAGTTGGCGCTGCTGATACTGGCATTGGACTGGCGCAGCTATGACAAACTCACCCACGAACTGTTACCTGCCCTGGCCAAAGACGAAAAAGCCCAGGCACGCTCCACTTTACAACCGTTCCTCAACCGCGAAACCCGTACCTTGTCCGCCCTTGGGTTGGGTAAAGCTGGGGCTGAAACTCTGATCCTCGGCTATGGCCGCAATGTGGTCGGTGTGCTGTTCTGGTACGCACTCGGCGGCGGAGCGGGTGCTCTGCTGTACCGCCTGGCGGTAGAACTGGCACGCGCCTGGTCTCCGTCCCGCGCAACCTTTTCGCCGTTTGGCTTACCCGCAATTCGCCTGGTGGCCGTGCTCGATTTTGTCCCATTGCGCCTGCTGGCACTGCTCGTCGTGCCGGGACAACGCGGTCTGTCGACCTTCCAAACCATGCGCGCTCAAAGTGTCAGTTGGCCGCTACCCGGACCGGGCTGGCTGTTGACATCACTCGGTTCAAAGCTGGAGCTGGCGCTTGGCGGACCGGCCATCTACGATGGACGTAAAGCGGTACGGGCCAAAATTGGTGGCCGAATCGCGCCCGCGGCCATTCACCTCGCCCAATTGCAGAAATTTATTGCCTGGCGCATTCTGATCTGGATCGTGACCGAAAGTGTGATCCTGGCCATTATCTATCAGGGATTCTAAATGCACAAACTGCTGGCGCTGAGCGCCCTTTTACTGTTGTCGACTTCGCTGGCGGCCAAACCAGCACAGCGTGTGATCGCACTCGCTCCACACGCAACGGAGCTGGCCTGCGCAGCCGGATTGTGTGACCAACTGATCGCCGTCAGTGCGCACAGCGATTACCCAGCGCAGGTCGCCAGACTCGAACATGTCTCCAATTACCAGGGGATAAAAATCGAGCGCATCATCGCGCTCAAACCCGATTTGATCATCGCCTGGCCTGCCGGCAACCCACAGCGCGAACTCGACAAGCTCAAGCAATTTGGTTTACGCATCTATTATTCACAGACCCATACACTGGAAGACATCGCCCGCAACATTGAGCAGCTGAGCGAGTTCAGCGAAGACCCTCAAGTGGGTAAAACCGCCGCCACTCACTTTCGCCAGCAGCTTGCGGAATTAAAACAGCGTTATCAGACGGCAACGCCTGTACGTTACTTCTATCAGTTGAGTGAAAAGCCAATCATCACATTGGCTCAGGGCAGCTGGCCAAGCGAAGTGTTTCGCTTTTGTGGCGGAGAGAACGTCTTTGAACGCAGCGCAACCCCCTACCCTCAGGTCGGGCTGGAACAGGTGATCGTCGCCAAGCCCGAGGTCATTTTTACCTCTGAGCACGCGATTGAAAACGGGAACATGTGGCAAGAGTGGGCGGCGCAGTTGCCCGCTGTCCAGAATCAACACATCTGGGCACTGAACGTCGACTGGCTCAACCGCCCCACACCACGAACCCTCAATGCGATCCGACAAGTGTGTGATCGATTCGACTCTGTCAGACAAAAGCGCTAACGGGAGTCAGGCGGAATGCGTAGAATGCCAGCCCTATTTTCTGTTCCTTCTATCAATAGCAATGGTGAGTAACATGGATTCCATGCTGCTTTATTTCACCGATCTGTTCGGTACCGCGGTATTCGCAATTTCTGGTGTTCTGCTTGCCGGGCGGCTGAAAATGGATCCGTTTGGCGTGGCGGTGTTGGGCAGTGTGACCGCCATTGGCGGTGGCACCATCCGCGACATGGCGCTCGGAGCGACGCCAGTCTTTTGGATCAAAGACACCAACTATTTGTGGGTGATTCTGATCACCTGCTTACTGACCATGTTAATCGTCCGCCGTCCTAAACGGCTGCCCTGGTGGATTTTACCCGTGTGCGATGCCATTGGTCTGGCGGTGTTTGTGGGTATCGGGGTCGAAAAAACCATGGCCTATCAGGATTCGGCTCTGGTTGGCATCATCATGGGCGTGATCACGGGCTGTGGTGGGGGCATTATCCGTGATGTACTGGCACGCGAAGTGCCGATGGTGCTGCGCAGTGAGGTGTATGCGACAGCCTGTATTATCGGGGGCATTTTCCACACTACCGCGCTGGCGATGGGCTATGACAGCAACACCGCCTTCATGTCCGGTGTGCTGTCAACTCTGCTGATTCGACTTGGCGCCATCCGTTGGCACTTGTCACTGCCAACCTTTGCCCTCAATCGCTGACGCCTTTAAGGCAATAAAAAAGGTCGCCTGAGCGACCTTTTTTATTGCCTTGAACGTGGATCAGTTCTGCACGCGACGTAAGACCGCTTTTAGCGCGTCAAAGTCGTTATCAAGATCTTCAGACAGCAGCGCCATGGCCGCGTGCTTAGCAAGCGGTGCGGGCAACTCTATGTCGGACGCGAGGATCTCATCGACCACTTCTTTGAATTTGGCGGGGTGCGCGGTACACAGGAACAGACCCGTTTCACCCGCTTGCAGTTGCTCGTCCAACACACGGTAGGCAATCGCACCGTGTGGCTCACATAAGTAGCCTTGCTCAAACAGCGTTTTCACCGACTCTGCACTCTGTGCATCAGATACTGCGCCTTTACCCAGCGTTTCCAGGCCCCACTCTTTCACCCGACACAACTCTTCAATACGCGGCCAGTTGTTTGGCTGGCTGACGTCCATCGCATTAGAGGTTGTCGCCACGGTCGGCTTCGGATCCCACTGACCGGTTTGCAGATAGCGTGGCACGGTATCGTTCGCATTGGTCGCTGCTATGAAACGTTTGATCGGCAAACCCAACGCTTTGGCTAGCAAACCGGCCGTCAGGTTGCCAAAGTTACCGCTAGGTACCGACACCACCAGATTCTCACGTTCAGCTTTGCTCATCTGCGCCGCCGCTTCAAAATAGTAACAAATCTGTGCCATCAAACGGCTGATGTTGATCGAGTTAGCGGAGTTCAGACCGATTTCTTCACGCAGCTCTGCATCGTCAAACGCTTGCTTCACCAGAGCCTGGCAAGCATCGAAATCGCCGTCAATCGCGACGGTGTGGATGTTTTTCCCCAGCGTACAGAACAGTTTCTCCTGCAGCGGGCTGATTTTACCTTTCGGATACAGAATCACCACATTGATGTCTTCCATACCGTAAAATGCGTGCGCCACCGCAGCACCGGTGTCACCTGACGTCGCCGTCAGGATGGTGATCTTACCCCCATTGGACACCGCCGCCAGTGACTGCGCCATGAAGCGGCCGCCGAAGTCTTTAAACGCCAGTGTCGGACCGTGGAACAGCTCTAATGCGTACACACCGTCTTTGACCGCTTTGATCGGCGCCGGAAACTGAAATGCTGCGTCGACCATGGCATTGACCTGTTCTTCACTCAGCTCATCACCGATCAACGCCGACAGAATCTTGGTGCTGCGAGTGACAAAATCGTCCGCCAGCAGCGCATCAATATCGTCAAACTGAGGCAGTTGTGACGGGAAAAATAGCCCTTGATTACGGCCTAATCCTTGGCGAACGGCTTGGCCAAAGGAGACTTGTTCATCATTTTCTTTTATGTTGTAAAGCTTCATAGCTCACTTCCTGTTACTTTTGAGCCCTGTTTGTCGAGACGACAAATATGGACGAATCCTTCTTCATTCTGTACGTAATGCTGTTCCAGCCAGCGGGCAACCCGTTCGGCGACATCTTTATCTTTGCAGATACTGAACAGGGTCGGGCCACTGCCGGAAATACCAGTCGCCAGCGCACCAGCGGATGCCGCGTATTGGCGCGCATTGGCAAAGCCTGGCAGCAGTTTCTCACGATACGGTTCCGCGATCACGTCTTTGATCATCTTCGCGGCGAGCTCAGGCTGACCGGAATGGCAGGCGTGAATGAACCCCGCCAGATGACGGCCGTGGGCGATGATATCCTGACGACGGTACTGAGACGGCAAGATCTCACGTGCCTCCGCGGTGGAAACCTTGATCCCCGGATAAGCCATCACCCAGTACCAGTCATCGAAACAGGGCACTGACTGACTGATGATCCCCAGCTCTTCCAACATCAGTTGCACACCACCCAGATAGCAAGGTGCGACGTTGTCGTAATGTACCCCGCCGGAAATCTGCCCTTCCATTTCGCCCATCAGCGCCAGCAACTCGGTCTCATTGAGCGGCTCAGAGTGAAAGCGGTTTAACGCATCCAGCGCCGCAACAATTGAGCAGGCACTCGACCCCAGCCCTGAACCGATCGGCATGTTCTTTTCCAGTGTCATAGCGACCTGTTTCAGGCTGACGCCTTTTTTATCCAGCTCACGAGCAAAGACTCGCCAGCAATCGTACACAATATTGTCTTTGGGGTTGTCCGGCAATTTCGCTACAAAGCGACCTGCGGTTTGCAGGCTGAATGCCTCTGAGCCTGCGCTGACAGCAACCCGGTCCCCGAGCAAGGTGCCATCTATCGGGGACACCGCGGCCCCCAACACATCAAATCCTACGCTGACGTTGCCGATTGAAGCCGGTGCGTAAACGACAACATCCATCTCACTACTCATTCCGTTAAACCCCTAATTTCCATCCCAACGTCCGCATTACGTCCGCAAATACCCCAGCCGCAGTGACCTCTGTACCGGCACCGTAACCTCGCAACACCAAAGGAATAGGGTTGTAGTAACGGCTATAGAAGGCCAGCGCATTTTCACCATCTTTAATTTTGAACATAGGATCGTTATCATCTACCGCCGCCATACTGACGCGACACTGGCCGTTGCTGATTTCACCGACGTAACGCAATACTTTGCCATCAACTTTGGCTTTGGCCGACAAGTCACTGAAGTACGCATCCGCGTCGGGCAGACGAGCCATGAACTCGTCCACTGAACCGGAATCATCAAAACCCGGTGGCAGCGCCTGATCGACGATCACGTCTTCCAGCTCCAGAGCCATGCCCGCTTCACGTGCCAGGATCAGCAGTTTACGCGCGACATCCATACCCGACAAATCATCGCGGGGATCCGGCTCAGTAAAACCGTTGTCTTTGGCAATTTGCGTCGCCTGACTAAGCGTCATACCTTCATCCAGCTTACCAAAAATATACGACAATGAGCCCGACAAAATGCCGCTAAAGCGTTCCAGTTCATCGCCGGCAGAAATCAGGTTTTGCAGGTTCTCAATCACAGGTAGCCCTGCTCCTACTGTCGTCTCATACATCAGCTTACGACGCGAGCTGCGTGCCACATCGCGTAACTGATGGTAGTAAGCCATGCTGGCGGTGTTGGCTTTTTTGTTGGGCGTCACCACGTGGAAACCGGCAGCAAGGAAATCTGTGTACTGGTTTGCAATCGCTTCACTTGACGTGCAGTCGACCAACACCGGGTTGATGATGTGATTACGCTGCACCAACGCAATCAGACGCGCCAGGCTGAACTCTTCTGTCGCGCTGTTCATCCGATCGCGCCAGTGCTCCAGCGGCAGCCCTTCGCTGTCGAGTAACAGCCCTTTGCTGTTGGCCAGACCACACACGCGAATGACAATGCCTTTCTCCTGCAGCTTGGCTTGTTGTCGCTCGATCTGATCCACCAGCTCGCCGCCCACGCCGCCAACGCCGACCACAAACACATCAAGGAAGTGTTTGGAGTTGAACAGGTTCTCGTGACACGCTTTGACCGCTTCCGAGATCTTATCTTCCGGGATCACGGCAGAAATGGCACGTTCCGACGATCCCTGGGCAATCGCTACGATGTTGACGTTGACTTCCGCCAGAGATGAGAAGAAACGAGAGGCAACGCCGCGAGACGTGCGCATTCCATCCCCGACCAGCGTGACAATGGATACGTTATCGATAAAGTCGACCGGCTCTAACAGGCCGTCTTTCAATTCCAGCTCAAAAGCGTCGCTGAGCGCGCGCTGCGCCAGTTGCTTATCCTGCGCTTCAATACAAAAGCTAATGCTGTATTCAGACGAAGATTGGGTGATCAGCACAATCGACACACCGGCAGAGGACATGGCGCCAAACACACGACTGGCCATGCCGACCATGCCTTTCATGCCCGGACCAGAAACGTTGACCATGGTCAGATCGTTCAAGGTGGTGATGCCTTTGATTGCCAGATTGTCTTCCCCGGTATCCTGACCGATCAGCGTGCCGGCGCCCTGTGGGTTGAAACTGTTTTTGATCAGACAGGGAATATGGAACTGAGCAATCGGGGCAATGGTTTTCGGGTGCAGTACCGACGCGCCAAAGTAGGACAATTCCATCGCTTCCTGATAGCTGAGCGATTTCAGTAAGCGCGCGTCATCCACCAAACGGGGATCACAATTATAGACGCCATCTACGTCAGTCCAGATTTCGCAGCAGTCCGCACGCAGACACGCGGCCAATACCGCCGCCGAGTAATCCGACCCGTTGCGGCCCAGCGTCACCAACTCACCTTTTTCATTTCCCGCGGTAAAACCCGGCATGATGTTAACGTGGCCTTGCGGCAAAGGCTGCTGACGGAAATTGTGAGTGGAGAGGTCGACATCCACCATGGCTTCCAGATGATCGCCACGCGCCAGCAGGTAGTTAACCGGGTCAATCAGGCTGGCTGGCTGACCTTTGGCTTCCAGTACCGCCTTCATCAGTTGAATGGAGACGCGTTCGCCTTTACTGATAATGCGCGCATTGACATTGTCCGGGCACATGCCCAGTAAACTGATGCCATGAACAAACTGGCGCAGCTGAGACAGTGAGGTTTTGACCTGATGATCAAATGCGTGGCCGTCCAACGCAGGAAGCACCTGCTTGATGTCCTGGAACAAATCGCGGAACGAATCTTCCAGCTCAGCAATCTGCAGATCCGCTTCACCGTTGCGCAGCGCGCCCTCGATGACCGCGACCAGCTTGTTGGTGGTTTTTCCTGGCGCCGACAAAACGACGGCCACTTCTTCCTGTTGTGCATTGTTTGCGATGATGTCTGCAGCACGCAGAAAACGGTCAGCATCGGCTAATGATGAACCGCCAAACTTTAATACTCGCATCCCTTCCTCTCCAAATATTGAAAAATCGGTATAAAAAAAGGCCTGTATCTGGTGGGATACAGGCCTTTTTTTGAATTTCTTTCGCTCAGCAGCCTGCCCCAACATCGGTGGTGTCGGTAATAATAATGGTGGTGGTCATTACGGTATGGCTGTTGAGAATCATGGTTGAACGTCGTTATACATTGTTTATGTGTTTGCGTGTTTTTAGTCTTACCGCATTTAAACACCCTGAGTCAACTATAAGTTGCAATCTTTTCAGCCAAACCGAGCTTTTCCATTCTTTGCACTTGATCCAAATGTTACGCATTGGCGCTCGAATAATCACCAGCCAACGCATATAGTAATAACTATTCGCTATATGATTCTGAGTAGACGTTGAAGTAATTTATGCTTTAATTAGCTTTACGCAGTGGAACTAACAAATGAAAAGCAGGGAGAGCTTTATGAACAAGTGCATCATGATCATGCTGTTGTTTTTTAGTTCTTTCGTTGCAGCGACAGAGTTACCGCCACTTCCGTCGCAACTCAATCAATCCCCGCACCGCCTGTTTATTTCGACAGAAAAAGATCCGTCCGGTTTCGACAGCTGGACAATTGATAGCGGTTATTCCTATAACCTGTTTGATAAGATCGATCTGTACGTTGGTGCCCGCATCGATAACTCCAACGACATCAGTCAAAGCGGTTTTATGAGTGGGGTCAGTTATCAGTTTAACGATCGGGTATCGGTGAAAAGCACCCTGCATTCCCATAAGTTCAAGGAAGAAACCAACAGCCAGGTGATCGATACTCAGTTGTCCGCAGAAGTCTCCAGCCGAGTCAGGCTGACAGAAAACCTCGATTTGCACGCCACCGTTGATTATCAACAGTGGCAGCAAGGGGTCGAAGTCGGATTGGGTTTCCGCTTCTGACCACCAGCTCAGACATCAAGTTTATCTTTCGACGTTAAAACTCCGTTCCAGTCGGCATAGATGTAATCCCCAGGCTGAATCATCTGATTTTGGATGGTTAACGTGACATTGATATCACCTGCACCACGTTTTTCCGTTTTGAACGGGTTGGCGCCTAACGCTTTCACGCCCAGTTCCATTTCCGCCAGCATCCCCACATCGCGCACCGCGCCATACACGATCACGCCTTCCCAGCCATTTTCGATCGCTTTGATGGCCAGTTGGTCACCCAAAAGTGCATGTTGGCAGGAGCCATGTCCGTCCACCACCAACACTTTGCCGTGCCCGTCCTGCTCAAGCATTTCTCGTACTTTCGAGTTATCGTGGTAGCAGCGAACCGTGGCAATTTCACCCCAAAAGGCGTGTCGACGCCCGTAATTTTGTAACGGTAGATGAATCAGTGTTACCTGTGATTCATATTTATCGCAGATATCGGGGGTTATGTCTTTCATTGTTTCCTCCATGACATTCTCGTATTCCTTGTACGGTGTTCACTCACAACAACGGCTTGTCAGTGCTCCTAAATGTTCCTTTTGCGTCCCCTGGCACGAGAACAACAGCAGCTCACCATCACGCACATAATAGATGGCATTCTGGGCAAATTCTCTTCCCAGAGAGAGCGCCTTGACCAGCGGCAGTGCTGCGGCGAAACTCTCCTCCGCCCAGCAAAACTGTGCGTCTCCGACCAACACCGACACGTATGAATAATGCCGAAGTCGGCGCTCTAACGCATTATTTTTTATACGGTTATATTCGTTTGACATCAGTTGGCTGCGCGGTTCCATGCGGTAATGATCGCAAACTCCCGACACGTCAACTCTCGAGAAAAACGGAAAAAAGGCTCGCGATACGCT